>JAYVKL010000041.1:0-2666 GCA_043768465.1 Pyrinomonadaceae bacterium | reverse complement strand
TGATTCGACGCTGGACAAGCCTTACTCGCCGTTCAATGCTCTGGTTTACCGGCATTGGTCGGGTAAGCAAAAGGCAGTGGTCGAGGGCATCAATTTGATTACCCTGTTGTGAACCGACGGCGCGCGGTGTGTGCCGGTTGATTATCGCGTCTTTGATTGCAGAGCGGCGACGGGAAAACCAGGAACGACCATTTCGCTGAGATGCTGCTGGCAGCTTATCAGCGCGGCTTTAATCCCGCTCTTGTTTGTTTTGATAGCTGGTATGCCTCGATTGACAATCTGAAATTGGTGCGCTCTGTGGGCTGGCATTTTTTGACGCGGCTCAAATCGAATCGGCAGATTCGAGTGCATCAGGGCAAACTCCAGGCAGTCTCCGAAGCCGGCTTGGGCGGCGGGGACGGGACAATCTGCTGGCTCAGGGGATTCGGAGAAATCAAAGTGTTTCGGGTTCGCGCCACAGACGGCGCATCGCAATACCGGGCGACGAGCCTTCCCAAGATGAGCGAGGCGGAGCGCGAGAAGTTTGCTCTCTCGGCGTGGCGCATTGAAATGTATCATCGCGGTTTGAAACAGCAATGTCTGATTGAACGAGCGCAGTGCCGCCGATTGCGCCCCGTGTTGAATCACATCGGGCTTTGTATCAGAGCGTTTGTGCGTCTGGAAAGTCATTGTCATCGAGAAAAAAAGAGTTGGATGGAAGCAAAAACGGAGATTATTCGGGAGGCGGTGCGAGGATATTTGTCGAATCCGCTTTATTCATCTCTTCCAACTGTGTAACTCCTAACAGTTTAGAGTTCCGCTTTCAGGCGGAACTCTAAATACAAATTACAGATTTTCAAATAATTTCCCTGATGGAATTCCAGAGGCTATCTCAAAAATCGCTTGTCTTCGTTCAGAGTCCAAACTTCAGTTTGCAATCCGCAAGCGAAGCGCGGCGGAAAAACACGCTCAAGCGTGGACTCTGAACGAAGACAAGCGATTTTTTGTATTTTTGAGACAGCTTCTATCTCATTTCGGCGAGGCGGCGACCGCTTTGAACAAACTAAAACTTAATTCGGCAAAACTATAAAATAATCGGTCGTTTGTGAAAAATTTCTTGTAACTCTATCTAACTCTGTAATATACTCGAAATTGCAATCCCACGAATCAGCTAATTTTTTGAGAGAATGTTATGGAAAAAACTGTTGCCCAAAACATCCAGGATGCGTTTCTGAACACGGCGCGGCGTGAGCGGTTCGGCATTATTATTCATCTTCTGCACGGCGCAACTTTGTCGGGCAGAATCAAAAGTTTCGACAAATTTTCGCTGATGCTCGATGTCGGCGGGCAGGACGTTTTGATTTTTAAACACGCGATTTCCACGATTTCACAGGAAAGAAAAAAACCCGTTTCAGACTAAAAAACATTTTGCAGGGAAAATTTATCACCTTTGAAGGAATTGACGGCAGCGGCAAATCCACGCAACTGCGGATGCTGGCGAACGAACTGCGGATTCGCGGTTTCAATGTTTTGCCGACGATGGAACCGGGCGGCACGCCGCTCGGCAGACGACTGCGGGAAGCGTTTCTCGAAACCGAAGAAACCGTCGCGCCGCTCGCCGAGCTGCTTTTGTTCGCCGCCGACCGCGCCCAGCACGTTAATTTCCTTGTCAAACCTGCCGTCGCCGAAGGAAAAATCGTCGTCTCCGACCGCTTTGCCGACGCGACTTTTGCTTATCAGGGCGCGGGGCGCGGTTTTCCCGCAACAATCGTCAATCAAGTGATCGAACTCGCCACCGGCGGACTCAAACCGGACTTGACGCTTTTCTTCGATTTGCCCGTCCAAATTGCTTTGACGCGAACGGCTTCGCGCAACGATGCCGGCGAGCAGAAAAATCGGATGGACAAGGAAAACACCGCTTTCTACGAGCGCGTCCGCGAAAGTTATCTGCAAATCGCGGCGAGCGAACCCGAAAGATTTCGCGTGATTGACGCGGAAGGCTCGACCAGTGAAATTCAAACGCGCGTCGTCGAGATCGTCGCGGAATTTTTGAGTAATGGATAATTGATAACGGATAATTGACAGTTGAAAAAGAGTTCTTCAATTATCCGTTATCAATTATCCATTAGATTTTATGTTCGACAAACTCATCGGCAACAATCATATTAAAGACGTTTTGCGCCGATTGTTGGCGGCAAAGCGAGTTCCGAACGCGCTGCTTTTCGCCGGTGAAAACGGTGTCGGCAAAAAGCATTTCGCGCTCGAATTAGCCAAATCGTTTGTCTGTCAGAATCCTCAAAGCTCCGAAGCCTGCGACGTTTGCGCGTCCTGCCGCCGCGCCGATAAATTCACATTTCCGAAATCGGACGACCGCGATGCTTTCAAAAAAGTCATCTTCAGCGAACATTCCGACATCGGTTTAGTCATTCCGTATAATAAAAATATCTTGGTTGACGCGATTCGGGACTTGGAAACGGAGGCGAATTTTCGTCCTTTTCAAGCGGCGGCGCGATTTTTTATCATTGACGATGCCGACAAAATGAACGATTCGGCATCGAACGCGCTGCTGAAAACTCTGGAAGAACCGCCCGCCGTCTCGCATCTTTTTTTAATCACTCCGCGTCCCGACGCGCTGCTGCCGACGATTCGGTCGCGCTGTCAAACCCTGCGTTTCGCGCCGGTCGAAA
>JAYVKL010000040.1:0-20986 GCA_043768465.1 Pyrinomonadaceae bacterium | reverse complement strand
CACAGCGGCAGACTACGGAAAAGTTTATTCAGACTCGGATGCGGGATTATTCAGGAAGTTTTATTTGAAATCAAACGCTATGCAAAGGTGAATGTCTTTGAAATCTTAAGATGCTGACAAAATACGAGTTAGCACGTTTTGTCCCGTGCAGAAATGGTGCATAGTGCCGCCGCCGCTGTCCAAGTTCCAATTCTAACCAAGATTTTAGGTGGATTCGGATTGATATTTCATTTGCGTCAATCATTTTGACTTTTTGGTTTTTGCCGTTTGCGCCATTGGTGCAGATATTAATTATAAGCCTGCCGATTTATTTGCGGTTGAAATTCTCAGAAGGTTACTCGGAAAAAATCACCCCAATTTACGACGGACGTTAAATCAAATGTCCAGCTTCTTTTTGGAATGTCCGTTCGTCTTGGCGATTTTGTGAATCTCCGCGCTGTCTTCCATTTTATCAACGGTCTGCACGAGAATTTCCTTTAATCGTTCCATCCTTTCAATCGTCGAGCGTGTTTCAAGCAGTTGATATTTCAATTCCGGTTCGAGATTGAACGCCGCCGTCACGAGAAACGACAGGGCTTGCGGTTCGGTTTGCAACACGTCCGGGAATGCGCCGCGTTCGCCGCTGAGTTTGTGCGCGGCGAGCGCGACACGGCGAAACAGCGCGAAAACTTCGTCGGCGAGCGGATTTAGAATCGTTTCGTCTTCCGCTTCGTCTTCAAAAAATTCGACATCGCCGACCAGATACGGCGCACCGTCGTCAATATAATCAATCAAATGATAGCGAACCACGCCGACCGTCACGACGTTCGAGCGTCCGTCGGGCATCGTCTGCACGTCGCGCACTTCGGCGACACAGCCGACGCTGCCCGTCGGCGGTTTCTGGACGAATTCTTCGGTCGGATTAAAATACGACACGCCGAACATATTCTTTTCGAGCGCAATATCATTGAGCATTTGGCGATAGCGCGGCTCGAAAATATGCAGCGGCAGAAACTCGTTCGGCAGCAAAACCAGCGGCAGCGGGAACAGCGGCAAATGTCGAATGCCGGAAACCTTTTCTAATGCGTCGGACATAATTTTTTAGTCGAGAGTCGAGAGTCGAGAGTCGAGAGTCGGAAGATTTCTCTCGACTCTCGACTCTCGACTATTTTCAGAGCGATAAAATCGGCAATTTTATCCGGCGTGTCATCGCTCAGAGCCATTCGTTTCGCGCCGATGACGGCTTCGGCGACGGATTCGACGCGGGTTTTGTAGCGGTTGTCGCGGGCGATTAAATCTTCGACGACGCGGCGTTCGAGCAACTCACGCGAGACATCTTCGCCGACATCGGCGGCAAGGGCATACTCAATCGGGGCGGAATGATTTTTGATGCGAACGTGCAGCGCGTTGGTCATCTTTAAGGCTTCCTCGCGGATTTTACCGAGTTCGAGATTGGAATTCGGAAAACCGAGATGACCGCGCAAAGTGATTTCGTAAATCGGCTTCACCGAGTTCTCTTCAAAAGATTTCGCCTCGCGTTTGACCAACTCCAAAACGCCCGCCGTAATTTCCTTCGCTTCGGCGTAGCCGGAAACGTCGAATAATAAACGCTGAAACGGACGCTGTTTGTAATCGCGGACGTGGCGGGCGACGACTTCGTTATTTGCGCCGACTTCGACCAGAAACGCGCCGCGAGTTTCGCGGTATTCGTCAATGCTCGTGACTTCCAGAGAACCGGGATTAAACGCCCAATTATCAATCTCGTAAGATTTATGAGTATGACCGAGCGCGACGTAATTGGTAACGGATTTTAATTCCGTCAGATTGGCTATCGAAAGCGCGGGCATCGGGTGCGTCTGATGACCTTCGACATCGGTATGAAGCAGCAAGATATTGAACGCACCCGCCCGCTGGTTTTCCTTCATCGCGCCGGTCAGCATCGGAATTGCCCAATTCGCCGATGCACCATACCAGTGCGAGCCGAAAATTCGCGCCCCGCCGATGTCTATAAATCCGCCTTTGCCGTCGTCTTCGTCCCACGGATTATAAATGATTTTGCCTTCGACGTTCGACGGCTCCAGCAGTTTAATCAAATTCCAATTCGCCAGACTGCGAAGCCAACTGTGTTCCGTATCGTTCGCTTTTTGATCGTGATTGCCCTCGATGGTGACGCACGGAATTTTATGGTCGCGGAGCATCGTCAAACCGGCGAAAGCGTAATTCATCGTCTCCGGCGGCACGTTGCGTTTGTGGAAAAAATCGCCGCCCATAATCACGAAATCAACCGCTTCGCCGATGGCATATTTTTTCAAAACGTCAATCCACGCATCAAAAAAATCGCGCGGCGATTCGTCCAACTGATAGCGCGTGCAGCCGAGATGAACGTCGGAGATGTGAAGGAATTTCATAAAATTATTATAACAAATCAACCGCCTGACACGAGAAAAGCAGTCGAGATTTTTAGCCGCTCGCAGCTCGAACCACACCAGTCGGAAACAAAACCCGTCGTTCAACCGGCGGCGGATTTTATTTTGCTTCCCGAATTGCTGATGAGAGTTTTCCAGAGTGATTCACGCCTCCCGAAAGATTTAACATAGTTTTTATCGAAATCGCTTTGCTCGATTAAAAAGTTGTGTTAGCTTTTCACTTAAAACAAATTTAACTCCCGCGTAACATTGCATTAAATAACCGACTGCCAAAGCAAATCTGAAGATTTCTCTTCGGCAGCGAGAGTTAAAATCTAAATTCAAAAAAGAAAAAAATTATGAGAACAATTTTGCGTTGTTCTGCAAGCATTGTAGTTATGCAGGTTTATTTTACGCCCAAATTCCGGGTTTGATTGTCGCCAGACCACGCAACACGGACGGCGCGATTGCCGGAGACATTTTTCGAGACGGAACTTTTTGCGCTCCAACGCCTTCAGATTCGCCCGTCCTTTGTCCGCTTTTTCTTACACCTCTTCCGACTGCGCCTTTTACACCGTTCAATCCGGGCATCGCCGTTTTCAAGCGAAACTTCAAAAATCCGCAAACCGTTCAATTCAGTGCCAGCATCGAACACGAGCTAATCAAGAATCTGAGTTTGACCGTCGCGTTCAATTACGCCAAAACCGTTCACCTGACGCGCTTTATCAATCGCGGCGATGGAAAATTTTACAACTCTCCGTTTCCCAGTCCCCTCAGCCCTTGTAACGGACTTGGAATCTTTTGCCGTGAGAACGGTTCGGGTGTCGGCGAAATTCGCTCGACGGAAAGTTCCGGGCGTTCGGTCTTCAAAGGCTTGTCGTTCATCGCCAACAAACGATTTTCCAACCGCTTCCAGTTTCAGGCGAATTACCTGCTTTCCTACGACCGTTCGGACGACGACAACGAACGCGATCCGTTTTCGTTCCGCTACGCCGACGTGCGTAATCTGAAACCGGAATACGGTTTTTCCGACCGCGACCAGCGGCATCGTTTCAACGCTTTTGCGGCTTTCAACGCGCCGTTTGACATTAACATCTCGCCGATTTTCCAGGCGCGTTCCGCGCAACCGACCTCGGTTGACAATCGCGGGACTTTCCCGAACACCATTCAGCGCAACACGCTGCGTTTGAAAAACGAATTTTTCTCGTTCGACATTCGCGCCACCAAACTGTTCAAATTCAACGAACGAGTTTCGCTGGAGCCGATTTTTGAAGCCTTCAACATCTTCAACAACCGCAACCAGCGCAGTCTGTCGCGCCCTTTGACGTTCAACTTTGACGGCACGGTTTCCGCCGGATTCGGCGAACCGCGTCAGGTGCAGTTCGGTCTGCGTTTCAGATTCTAATTTACGCCGACAAAATCAAAAAAGCCGCCGATTTAATCGTCTGCGGCTTTTTTGATTGCGTTTTTGTGTTTTTGAGACGGCTTTTAAATATGGAAGCGTCCGAATTTATCGAGCAGAGGGCGCAGTTTTTTCACCGCTTCGCCGTGCGAAACGCCGTTGGTCGCCAGCACGCCGTTGTGATTGTGAGCATCCGCCGTGTTGTAAATTATTTTATCGCCGAATAAATCCGTCATCGCGCCACCCGCTTCCCGCAAAATAATTTCGGGAGCGCAAGTGTCCCAATGTTTCGTGCGCGGCGAGAGATGAATATACAAATCGGCGAATTGCTGGGCGATCAAACCGACTTTCAAGCCGACCGAACCGCGCTGAACTTCCGCTTTCAGCCCGAACTTTTTGACGACCTGCGCCATTCGCGGGCTGCGGTGATGGCGGCTCGTCGCCAGCCGCATTTCCGCCAAATCAGTTTTTTTCGAGACGTGCAGCAGTTTCGGCGGCGCGTTGTTTTCGACGATAAACGCGCCTTCGCCTTTGACGGCGTAATACAAAATGTTTTGAAGCGGCATAAAAACCACGCCCAAAATCGCTGCGCCATTTTCCGCCAAACCAATCTGCACGGCAAAATCGCCGGTTCTTTCGATAAAACCGCTCGTGCCGTCCAGCGGGTCAATAATCCAACAGCGCGTTTTAGCGAGCCGCGTTCGGTCGTCGAATTCCTCTTCGGATAAAACACCGTCGCCCGGAAAAATCGCGCTCAGACCTTCGACGATGATTCGGCTCGCCGTCCGGTCGGCAATCGTGACGGGTTCGGAGAAGTTGTCGTTGGAGATTTTTTCTTCGACCGCGCAGCCGTTCGCGTAGAAATCCAATATGACATCGCCCGCTTTTTTCGATAACGCAATCGCGGTTTCGAGTTCTTTTTCTAACATCATTTAAAATTTATCACAGAAAGAATTTAGCCACCGAGAACACATAGTTCACCGAGAGAGATTTTTTATTTGTCAGAAGCCATCTCAAAAATCCGCCAGTAGTCTCAAATTCTAAATTTTACATTCTCAATTCTTCATTTTTCCGCGTAAAAATTGAGAATGTAAATGTAAAATTTAGAATTTCCGATTTTTGAGGCGGCTTGTAAAATCTTTTCTCTGTGAACTCGGTGGCTAAAACTTCTTCGCGCTCAGATAAAAATGCCACAGCAATCGGGCGGCGACGGCGCGAAGCGGCTGCCAGCGTTCGGCGGTGATAAGAAACTCGTCGGCGCTCGGACGCGCATCGAGCTGCTTGAGTTTTTGCCACGCGATATGCAAAGCCAAATCGCCTCTCGGCATCACGTCGGGGCGCAGCAAAGCCATCAGCAAATAAATATCCGCCGTCCAATCGCCGATGCCTTTAACCTGTTTGAGTTCAACTTTGACCTGCGAGTCGGAAAGATTTTCCAAACTTTCCAGATTTAATTTCCCTTCGATAATCTTCGCCGCTAAATCTCTGGCGTAGACGGTTTTTTGGCGGGAAAAATACGCCGCCTTCATCTCCGCGTCGGACAACGCCAGCACATTTTCCGGCGTGATTTCGCCGTTCAGTTTCTCGTGCAGCTTATTAAACGCCGACAGTGCCGACGCGAGTGAAACCTGCTGTTCTAAAATAATATGAAGTAGTGTCGCAAACGTCGCTTCGCGTTTCCAAAGCGGCGGCGCACCGTAAGTCTCGTAGATAAATCGCAAATCGGCATCCTGTTTCGACAGTTTTCGGCAGACGGCGTTTAAATTATTTTCGTCGAGGGTTTTTATCATAAAATTTCGGCATCAATCGTTATACAATTATCAGGATGAAAAACGTCTGCGCCAAATCTCTTTTCGCAATTTTGATGTTACCCGTTTGCGCCGCGTTTGGAACGGCGCAGACGACTTGTGATTTAGCATCGAAAACCGCGCCGCTGCTGCTCGCTCTGCCAATCGGCGCGTCGCCCGAACGAACGCAGGCGATTTTCGGAAAAGATTTGAAAATCAAAATCAAAAAGCGCGGCGAGCGGACGTTTTTCCAGAATTACATCAAAAAGCCCGCGCCCGATTCGCTGCGCGGCGTTCGCGCTTTATACCTGCGATTCTTCGACCACAGGCTTTATCAAATCGAGATTTTTTACGAGCCGCGAGTTGATTTGCCGACGCTTGCAAAAATTGTCGAAACGCTTTCGCCGCAGTTGGATTTGCCCGCCGCCGATTGGCAGGTAAAAGACAATCGCGCCCGAATAAAATGCGGTGAAATCTCACTTGTGACCGATTATATTCTCAACCCGCGAATCGAGTTGACCGACGAAACGGTTCGCGCCGCCGTTGAACAGTCGAGGAAAAAGGACAAGCAGTAATCACGCGATGAAGATCAGGCAAACCGCCGCCGTCTATTTTGCAATGCAGGGCATCGCGGTTATCGCGTGGTGGTTTTTGCTGGTTTTGGTTCCGACTTCCCAAAAGTATTTTCAGCTTGAAAATACTTCGGAAACGTCTTTGCTGGCGTTCTGGCTGGCTGATTTATCGTTGCTGGGAATCGGCTCGATTGCCGCCGCCGGACTGTGTTTTCGCGCCAGTCGCCACGCTCCCGCCGCTTTGTGGCTGGTCGTCGGCGCAATCAGTTACGCGGCGTTTTACTGTCTGGCTTTCGCCTGGCTGACCGATGCGGGCTGGCTCGGCGTAACGCTGATGTTTCCCGCGATGATCTGGAGCGGCAATTTCGCCGTCGCCTTGTCGCCGTTCGGCAACCTGATGTTTCGGCAGTCGAACGAATCTTCGACCGGCTGGATTATGACGAAAACACTAATTCAAATCGTCGTCGTCTGGACTTTGATTCTCGTCGTTTTTCCGTATCTCATCACCACCGTCGAAGACAAACTCGGTATCATACGCCCGATGTTTCCGTTTCAGAAGATTATCGCCGCCATTCTTTTTGCCGGCATTAGTTTCGTCGGTTTGGGAAGTTCTTACACGATGTCGAAAATCGGTCGGGGAACGCCGCTGCCGCTCGACGCAACGAAAAAACTGGTGGTCGCGGGAACCTATTCCTACGTCCGCAATCCGATGGCGATTTCGGGAATCGGGCAGGGCATCGCCGTCGCGCTTTTCCTGGGTTCGCCGCTCGTTCTGGTTTACGCCTTGATGGGCGGGTTTATCTGGCAGTTAATTTTCAGACCGTTGGAAGAAGAAAATTTACGGGACAAATTCGGGGCGGAATATGAAGATTACCGCCAAAACGTCCGCTGCTGGATTCCGAATCGGCGGGCTTTTAGATTAAAATAGTCAATGCCGACCAACCATCAGCATTTCAAAAGGAGAAAAAAATGTCCGAAGTTCATTACCGAGCCTGCAACCTGTGCGAAGCGATTTGCGGCATTGAAATCAAACACGAAAACGGCGTGGTTTTATCAATCGCGGGCGACAAACTCGATCCGTTTTCGCGCGGTCACGTCTGCCCGAAAGCCGTCGCCCTCAAAGACGTTTACGAAGACGCAAATCGTTTGAAAATGCCGGTCAAAAGATTCGGCGACGAATGGCGCGAAATTTCCTGGGCGGCGGCATTCGACGAAATCGAAGCTAAAATTAAAGACGTGCAAACGCGCGGCGGCAGAAACGCGGTGGCGATTTTTCAGGGCAATCCGTCGGTTCACAATTTCGGAACGCTTTTAAATAGCGGCGAACTGCTCAAAACCTTAAAAACGCAGAACAGCTTTTCGGCGACCTCGACCGACCAGTTGCCGCACCATTTCGCCGCGTGGACGATGTTCGGGCATCCGCTTCTGATGCCGATTCCCGACCTTGACCGCACCGGATATTTTCTGATTTTCGGGGCGAATCCGCTTGCCTCGAACGGCAGTTTGATGACCGCGCCCGACGTTATCAATCGTCTGGAGAACATCAAAAAGCGCGGCGGCAAAATCGTTTTGATTGACCCGCGAAAAACCGAAACGGCGCGCGCGGCAAGCGAACATCACTTTATCAAACCATCGAGCGATGTTTATCTGCTGCTGGCAATCGTTCACACGCTTTTCGCGGAAAACCTAGTCAACCTCGCACGGCTCGCCGAATTCACCGACGGCGTTGAGATTTTACGAGCGGTTTCAACTGAATTTTCGCCGGAAAAGGTTGAAAATTTAACCGGCATTTCAGCGGCGGAAATAAAAAGAATCGCCGTCGAATTCGGCACGGCAAATTCCGCCGTTTGTTACGGCAGAATGGGCGTTTCGGTGCAGAAATTCGGCTCACTCTGTCATTGGCTGATTAACTCGATCAACATTTTGACGGGCAATTTCGACGAACCCGGCGGCGCGATGTTCACCGCGCCCGCGTTCGATTTATTGGCAGCGGCGAAATCCGCGAATATCTTTAACCGCTGGCAGAGCCGCGTCCGCCGTCTGCCGGAATTTATGGGCGAATTGCCCGTCGCCGCGCTCGCCGAAGAAATCACGACGGCTGGCGAAGGACAAATCAAAGTTCTGATTACGAGCTGCGGCAATCCGGTTTTGTCCACGCCGAACGGCGGCGCGTTGGAAAAGGCGTTGGAAAATCTGGAATTTATGGTTTCCATTGATATTTACATTAACGAAACGACGAAACACGCCTCGATTATTCTGCCGCCCGCGACCGGTTTGGAAACTTCGCACTATGACGTGATTTTTAATCTGTTCGCCGTCCGCAATCAGGCGAAATATTCCGCGCCGCTGTTTCCGAAAGCCGAAGGCGCAAAATACGATTGGGAAATCTTTCAGGAGATTTCGCATCGTTTGAACGGCAAAGATAAACCTCTAAATCTCGTTCCGCCCGAAGCGAAACTGGATTTCGGGCTGCAATACGGCGTTTATAAATTGTCGCTCGCCGAACTCGTCGAGAAACCGCACGGCATTGATTTGGGCGAATTGAAATCGTGTTTGCCCGAACGACTTTTAACGGCAAACAAACGGATTGATCTTGCGCCCGACTTGCTGGTGAAGGATTTGGAGCGATTGAAAGCCGATGTGAAAAACTCCGACGAATTCCCTTTTGCCCTGATCGGCAGACGGCATTTGCGCGACAATAATTCGTGGCTGCACAATTCCGAGCGTTTGGTGAAAGGGAAAAATCGCTGCACGGTTTTGGTAAATCCTCTCGATGCCGGAAATTTGAAAATTGAAAACGGGCAAAAAATCAAAGTTTCATCGCGCGTCGGCGCAATCGAAATCCCGTGCGAAATCTCCGATAAAATTATGCGCGGCGTGGTTTCCATTCCGCACGGCTACGGTCACGGGCGTAAAGGTGTTCATTTGGAAACGGCGAAAAATCACGCGGGCGTTTCCGTGAACGACTTGACCGACGACCGCGTTCTCGACGAATTGACCGGCAACGCGGCGTTCAGCAATGTAAAAGTTAGGCTGGAAGCGGCAGAAATTTAAAGAGAAAATTGTCCACCGATAAACACGGATGAAGATAGTTAAAAAACTTCCGCAGGTTAAATCGGCAAAATTGTTTTTGGATTTACCGGTAAAAGTCCGGCTGTAATCTGACAGAATCGGGTGTCCGACGAAAGTTATAAAGGCAATTTATCAGGTGAAATTTTTTCCTGACTAAAAACCTTCGTTTGAATGGTTAAATTTTGACTTTTACAAGTGAACAATTTGATAACTTTGCGACAATCGCATCCCGTCCGGCACGGCAGATTGGCTCCGGCTTTGCCTGATGAAGAGGTTATCACAATGGAAATTTGCGGCGAATACTTCAAACTCAATGCCGACAAAGACCTGTTTGATTATTTCAAGGCTCATTCTATTTAGTCTTGTTTCGGCGGTCGCTTTTATTCAAAATCTTCTCCACCGTCCGCCTCCAAATCAGGAAGTTCGCTTATGGCAGATGTTTTGCTGTTCCATTTAATCGGATAACGCAGAAGGAAAAAATTTATTTCGGCGCAACCGACGACGAATTTTTTTTGCGCCTCTGCGGGAAACCCTCCGCTTTTGTGGCGAACATTGCGTTATGCGGCTGAAAAACTGCCGGGCGAAAATTTCGGTGCCGTCGAAGTCGTCTCAAAAAAAGGCGATGTGACGCATTTGTTTCTGAATTTGACCGACCGGCAAAAAATTCTCGTTGAAAATTTACGTTTGTGAATACGGCGGAAAACCTGACCTGGACAAAAGTTGATGAAAATTGGGAGGAAAATTTATGAAATCTCTGCACCAAGGTTTGTACTTTGTGGCTGGAAACAAAAATTTCCGACATCGGCGTTTTCGGTCGCTCCGTGACCAATCTTCAATCAACCGACACGGACGCAAACACCGAATTCGTCTTTTACGACAAAACGCCGGACGGCGCGGGTTTTGTCAAAGAAGCGAAAAATAATTGGAGTAAAATCACCCGCAAAACTTGGCAAATCTGTTCGCTCGGCAATTGCAAAAAGGCTTGCTATAATTGCCTGAAGGATTATTACAACCAATCGGTTCATCAGTCTTCAGATCGTCGGTCGGCGGTAAATTTTCTCGAAGACCGATTGCCGAATTGCTGGAAATTTCAATAAACGTGATGAAGTTGGTGAGAACAAATTCAGAGGATGCCGATTTTCGGGAACTCGTCGCGCTGCTCGATGCGGATTTGCAGATGCGGGACGGCGCGGAGCATTCTTTTTACGCGCAGTTTAATAAAATAGACAAAATTCGCTGCGCGCTCGTCGCTTACGAGAACGAAAAAGCGGTCGGCTGCGGCGCGTTCAGGGAATATTCGGCGGGCGCGGCGGAAATTAAACGAATGTTTGTGCGCCTCGAAAATCGCGGGCGCGGAATTGCCGGAGAGATTTTAAACGAACTCGAAACTTGGGCGAAAGAATTGAATTTTTCGGAATTCGTTCTCGAAACCGGCGTAAAGCAGCCCGAAGCGATCAGACTTTACCAAAAAGGCGGTTACGAAACGATTCCGAATTACGGGCAGTATCTAAATGTCGAAAACAGCGTTTGTATGAAAAAATTCGGCAAGTAAAAAAATTCGCTATTGTCGGACTGATCCCGCCGCAAACTAACGGGATATTAAACCCATTGTGAAAAAAATCAAGATGAAGAAACTTTAATTTTATCTTCATCAACTTCTCATCTCCCTTTCGCTAGTGTTCATAGACGAAGCGAATCGTTAAATTTTTGAGATGGTATTTTTCTGAATTTACCCGTCAATTCGGCGGCGGGAGATTTTTGATGAGGAGTAATTATGCTTTCTTTAAAACGTATTTTGTATGTTGAAGATAATCCTGATTCGGTTGAATTGATAAAATTTCTGCTCGACTGCGAAGATGAAAATTACGTCGTCAGCGCGGCTGCCTCGGCGATTGAAGCACTTCATTTGATGGCTGAAACTACATTCGATCTTTTGATTTTCGATTATAAATTGCCGGTGATGTCGGGCGTTGAACTGTGTCGGCGCGTTCGTGAAACCGGCCGGACAACGCCCATAGTATTTTACACGGCGATGGCGCGTCCAGCTGACCGCGCACTCGGTCTGGCAGCCGGCGCCGATGATTATCTGGTCAAACCGAATGATTTGGATAAATTACCGAAAACCGTCAGAAATTTGCTGGAACGCAATAGTTTTATACCGAGTAGGCAGGCGAGTGTTTACAAGGATCGCCTCTGGTAAATTTGTTCAACGTCGCTTGAAAAAGATTTCCTTTTTGTTCTGCTAATAAATTTTACGCCTCCGGCTGTCCCGCGGCATTGATCCGCAATGCTTCGCGCCGCCGGAAAATTGTTGAAATTTATCGAAAAATTCTGCACACTACTACTGACAAAAGTATTCGGTTGACGGGAAAACTTAAACCGTAAATTCGACTTTCAAGGTAACGCAGAATGAGCATTGACACCGATCATACGCCCGACCGCTGGGACCCGGAACCGCGCTGGCACGCGCTGATTGCCGTGGTCGCCGTCGGCGGATTATACACTGCTTTGCCGTCGGCTTTGATTGTCGGACCGCGCTGGCTGTTTTTCGCCCTCGTGCTGATGCTGCTCGTGCCGACGGTTATCTCGCACATCAGAAGGCGAAACCGGCTTAATCGGATACTGGGTTTTACGGTCAACGGTGTCGTTACGCTCGGAATGATCGCGTCGGTCGTGCTGCTCATCGGCGCGCTGCCGGAACACAAGGAATCCCCGACGCAGTTGCTGCTCTCCGCCGCTTCGCTCTGGTTCACCAACATTCTCGTTTTCGCTTTGTGGTATTGGCGGCTCGATGCCGGCGGTCCGCACGGGCGCGAAAAAAATTCCGGTCATCAGGACGGCGCGTTTCTGTTTCCGCAGATGACGATGACCCCGGAGGCGAAAACCGAAGCCGACGAACACGATTGGTCGCCGAATTTTATCGATTACCTGTTTTTATCCTTCAACACCAGCACCGCGTTTTCGCCGACCGACGTGCCGGTGCTGGCTCGCTGGGCGAAGGCTCTGATGATGCTCCAATCAATTATTTCTTTGACCGTGCTAGCACTGCTCGCCGCCCGCGCCGTCAATATCCTCTAGCAAACCGCCTGAATTTATCAACCGCCGCGCGACAAATTTGCGCGGCTCGAAAGAGAATCGGACAGGCGATTTGTTCAGTGTTTTTCAAAGACCGTCTGATTTAACAACGTGTGCCGACTGGAAACAGGCGGTCAATTTACGATAAAATCGTTTCCAGCACGTATTTAAAAACCAAATGAACAAAATCGCCGTCCGTTTTTTGTTTTTGAGTCTGGTCACACTAATTTCGGCTTTCGCTATTTGCGCCCAAAACTCGCCGCCGTCCGATGACGAACCGGATTTTATCGTTCCGGCGCGTCCGACGGTTTCCAATCCCGCCGAGTTTCAAAGACCGGGCGTTTTGCAGCTTGAGTTCGGCTATAATGGGAATTTTCACGCCTCGGGAAACTATAAATATCAGCAGGACGCGCCGCTCGCGCTCCGGTTCGCCGTCAATCGCCGGATTCTGCTCGAGTTGGATACCGACAGCCCGTATTCGCAAAAGGATTTGAGCGGCGCGAGAAACACGGGCGCGGGCGATACGCAACTGGGAATTCAAGCGGTTGTGCAGTCGGAAAATAAAGCGCGTCCGGGAATTGCCCTCGCCTATTACGTCAAACTGCCGACGGCGAGCCGCGAGAAAAATCTCGGAACCGGGCGCGTTGACAATAGTTTCATCGGTTTGGTGAGCAAAAAATTCGGGCAGACGACCGTTGATTTCAACGCGATTTACCTGCTTGCCGGGCGAACGAGCGGAACCGGATTCGCTTCGAGCGGTCAGGCGGCGTTGGCGGTTTCGCGTAATTTGACGAAACAATTCGGCGTGCAGGGCGAAATCAGCGGTTTGAGCCGCAGCGATATGCAGTCGGGCGCGATGTTCGCGCTCGGTGTCGTAACTTATCAGGTGAACCGAAGGTTATCTTTCGACAGCGGCTTGCGGTTCGGTCTGACGGCGGGTGCGCCGCGCGTCGGAGCCGTTGCCGGCATTACGGTCGGAGTAGCCGACCTCTACAAAAAGCATCGCCGCTGACTTTTCAATGACGAACTGAAGAAAAAGGGCGGATGGCAGTTTGCATCAATTGTCGGCAACACCGAAATATGGACGAAGAAGTTCAGGAATTACATTATTCCAAGCCTCCAATGCGGCGGGAAATTTTAGCCGCCGTCGGGCTTTTTAGCGGCACTGCCGCCGTCGTCGCCTGGCAGAATTCCCGGCTGACGGTTTTATACGATTTGTGCGGAGTTCTGGAAAACGCTCATCGAATCTCGCTCGGTGACGTGCCGTATCGGGATTTTCCGTTTCCATATGCGCCGCTGACATTTTTGATTCAGGCGTTGATTATTAAAATCACGGGCGCGGTTTACTGGCATCATATTTTATATTGCGCGCTGGTCGGCGGGGCGGCGACTGTTGTAACCTGGCGCATAATTCTGAATCTCCTGCGCGGGCGGATTCCGGCGGCGCACCTGACGGCGTTTTTGCTTTCGCTGCCGCTGATGATTCTGGGGATTTACGACATTTTCCCGCATCCTTTCTACGATCCCGATGCGGTTTTCATAATTCTGCTCGCTCTTTTTCTCGGACAGCGGCTGGAGCGGAAAAATTTCCCCGTCATCAAAACACTGCTCGTCGGAATGCTGTTGATCGTTCCTTTGTTCAGCAAGCAGAATATCGGATTAGCCTTTCTCGGAGCAGTGATGTTGTCGCTGGCGGTTTTGATGGCGGTCAATCGGCGACGGAACCAATCGGTGAAAGGCTATCTGATTTTATCGGCGGGGGCGGCGGCAGGCTTGGCAATCGCCGCCGCAATCATTCACTCGACGGCGGGTTTGGGAAACTATTGGTTTTGGACGATGACCTACGCGCAGATGCGCCGCACACCGTCCGTCAACGAAATGCTGTCGGTTTATCAGGATTGGAGTTTGTTTGTCTGGATTCCGCTGATGGCAATTGGGGCGATTTTGTTCTGGAGAAACCGGACGGCTAAAAGCCTGTTGAATGTTCCGGCGATTTTGCTGATGTCCGCGCCGTTTATTTGGACGGTCGTTTATTTGTTCATCAATGCCGACAATTCGGAACGTGCCGAAAGGCTGGTCGGAGTTTTCCCGCTGATGTTTATCGTCTCCGGTGCGGCGGCGATTCTGACCTTAAAACACTTCAAAGAAATCAATGCGACCCTGCCTTTTATTCTGATCGCCACGATGCACGGGGTTTTTCTTTCCCAGCAGCTCTGGGGTTCGACGTATGCCGTGTGGTCATTGCTGATGATACTGACGGCGACCCTGCTGCCTTTTTTACATCGAATTTCAAACGCCGAATCTTCCAATCGGCTGGCGGTGCTGGCGGCGATTATTTCCTTCTCGTTGCTGATTTCGGGCGGGTTTTACGTTTATTCAAACGAGCGTCTGGATTATGTGAATTTTAACGACGGCGCGCTGGCTCATTCAAAACTGCCGCCGCTGGCGGGCTTATCAATGCGCGGCTCTTATATTTCCGATTTTGAAGAATTGGTTGACTACGCCGATAAAAATATCCCGTTCGACGACGGCATTCTAATCATTCCGGGCGAAGACCTCTTTAATTACACGACCGGCAGACACCCGCATTTTTCCGTTATTTTGTTTGATATTACCAACAATCCTCTGAGTCCCGAACAAATTCTCGAACAAGTCAAAGAACGCGATATTCGCTGGCTGATCACCAAGAATGATTTGGAGATCGAGGTTGATCAAACAATTGACGACCGAAACCGTCTGCTGGAAGTTTTGAAACCGGAATTTAAACACGCCGAGAGTCTCGATAACTACGAAATCTTCCGGCGCCGAACGTCCGCCGATGCCGATGATGAAGACGACGTGGACGCGGACGGCGAACCGGAGAGCCAAACCGCGCCGTGAGAAGATCGGGGGAAAGTTGCCGCCGACACGCTCGCCGCTCCGCCAGTTCTTGAATTTTCGGACTGAGTTCGGGCAGGGAAAATTGGCGTTGAACTGAAAATAATGCTCCGCTGATTTATCGTCCCGGCGAGAATTGGAACTCGATTTTACGGTTTCCGGTTAAAGTGGAAAAAGTCGGCGGCGGCTTGGCGAAACCTTTTGAATCGGCGGCGAAAAGTCGGAAAAGTTGAATATAAATTACAGGTAAACGATAATATGAGCAAGCAATTTTTGAGAAGATATGAAAAATGAAAAACCAAACCGCCGCGAATTTTTGAAGTTGAGCGCGGCGGGCATTGCCGTGATGAATTTTGTCAAAAATACGAATGCCGTCGAGAACGTCCTTGCCGAAACGCCGCTCGAATTGAATGAAAGCACCGCGTTCGAGTTGCAGGCGGGAATGAAGTCGGGCAAATTTTCTTCCCGGATGCTCGTCGAAAATTATCTGCAAAGAATCCGGGAAATTGATCCGAAAATAAATTCCGTCATCGAAATCAACCCCGACGCGCTTTTGATCGCCGCCCGAATGGATCGAGAACGCGGGCGCGGCAAAGTGCGTTCGATGCTGCACGGCATCCCGATTTTAATCAAGGACAATATTGACACGCGCGATAAGTTGAAAACGACCGCCGGCAGTCTCGCCCTGACCGCCGCGCCGCCGCCCGGACGCGATGCGTTTATCGTCGCCCGTCTGCGAAAGGCGGGCGCGGTGATAATCGGCAAAACCAACTTATCCGAGTGGGCGAATTTTCGTTCGACCAAATCAATCAGCGGCTGGTCGGGACGCGGCGGGCAAACGAATAATCCGTATATTTTAGATAAAAATCCGTGCGGCTCGTCCGCCGGAACGGGCGCGGCGGTTTCCGCTAATCTGGCGGCAATCGGCATCGGAACGGAGACCAACGGCTCGATTATCTGCCCGGCGACGCGCAACGGCATCGTCGGCATCAAACCGACGCTCGGACTGATTTCGCGCAGCGGCATTATTCCCATCGCGCACACGCAGGACACCGCCGGACCGATGACGCGCACCGTCTCGGACGCGGCACTGCTGCTCGGCGTTCTGGTCGGGCGCGACAAACGCGACGCGACGACCGCCGACAGCGTAAAAGGCGAGCCGGATTACACGAAATTTCTGGACGCGGACGGCTTGCGCGGCGCGAGAATCGGCGTGGCGCGGCAGTTCGTCGGCACCGATGCCAAACAGAAAGAACTGTTTGAAGCGAATCTCGAAGTTTTGAAAAGCGGCGGCGCGATTTTGACGGACATCAATTTTACCGAAGATTACGGCAAAATAGGCGACGACCGGCTGCTCGTTCTGCTTTACGAGTTTAAAACCGATTTGAATAAATATCTCGCCGAAAGAGGCGGCGCATATCGAACGCTTGCCGATTTGATTAAATTCAACGAGGAAAATAAAGCGCGCGAGTTGCCGCTTTTCGGGCAGGAATTATTCGAGCAGTCGCAGAGCAAAGGCGATTTAACCGATAAAATTTACACCGACGCGCTGAGCCGCATCAAACGGGCGGCGCGGGAAAACGGCATTGACGCGGTGATTACCAAAGATAAACTGGATGCCGTCGCCGCGCCCGCCGGCGGCGCAACCTGGTCAATCGCGGCGGTCGCCGGTTATCCATACATCACCGTTCCCGCCGGTTTTATTGACGCTTTGCCCGCCGGCATCGGTTTTTTCGGACGCGCCTTCACCGAACCGCAGCTAATCAAAATCGCTTATTCTTTCGAGCAAAAAACCAAAGCCCGCCGCGCCCCGCAATTTTTAGCGAGGTCGCCGGCGTAAATTTTCAATTGAACGGCATCCGACTCATCGGCATCATTTTACTCGTTAATCAAGCCGGGTTTTACCAATAAACAATTCCGAATCCGCAGAACTCTGAAAACAAATCAACCGAAATAAAAATAATGAACACTGCCGCCGTCAATCACGAATTTGACCAACACGACCTGTTTCACCCGGTCGCCGACAAAACCAATCGTCTGCCGCGTTCGGTGCTGCGGCGCGATGCTTTTGAATTGCTTGACGGCGAATGGCGATTCGCCCTCGATTCGGAAAATCGCGGACTCGAAGAGCGTTGGTATGAACAGCATATCTACGCGGTGACGGCGGCGTTTCCCGGCTCCATCGAATCGTATCTCGCCGCCGTCAAGGATTTCAAAAGCGAATCGTCTTTATACCAGACGAGCGATAACGTAATCGCGTGGTATGAATGCGATTTCGCCGTTCCCGCCGAGTGGAACACGCCGAGCAAAATCACGCAGTTGACTTTCGGCGCGTGCGGCTACGAAACTCGCGTCTGGCTCAACGGCATCGCGCTTAAAACCATCGAAGGCGAAGCGGTTCATCTCGGCGAATACAGTTCTTTTTCGTATGAGCTGCCGCCGGAAATTCTTCGGGAAAACAATCGCCTGACCGTGCGCGTCGTTGACACGATTGACGCGAACATTCCGCGCGGCAAACAGGCTTCGCGCGTTTATAAACAGGGCGGCATCTGGTATCAGTCAATTTCCGGCGCGGTTCGCAGCGTCTGGATCGAAGCCGTCGGGCGCAATCGTCTGCGTTCGCGGCTCGGCGTTTCGAGCAGCCTGCGCGACCGTCTGGTCGAATTCGATTTTACGACGCGCATTCACGAAGCGGGCGATTATACTTTGCGCCTGACCGTCACACCGCATCTTGATTCGCCGCTGAAAACCGCTCCGGTGACGGCGCAGTTCGATTTGCATCTGGAGGCGGGCGAGCGTGTGCAGCGCGTTCCGCTCTCGATGCCGGACGCGGAATTCTGGTCGCCCGACGTTCCGCAGCTTTATCATTTATGGGCGGAGCTGGTCGCTGCGGACGGCATCGTGACCGGCATCGAAACGCATTTCGGGTTGCGTAAAATCAGCGCGCACGGACCGCGCGTTTATTTGAATCACGAAGCCATCTATCTCGACGGCATTCTGTATCAGCCGGGCGTTTCAACTTACGACGAAATTCAAAGGCATTTCCGCGCCATTAAAAAACTCGGATGCAATCTGGCTCGCGTTCACATCGCCGGGATTGACCCGCGCATCTACGATTTAGCCGACGAAATCGGGCTGATGCTGTGGGTTGAAATCCCTTCGCCGCACAGTTCAAATCAAATCAGCCGCGATAATCACTGGGCGGAGTTGCAAAGAATGCTGGTTTTTATCGCCTCGCACCCGTCAATCGTTTTGCTCAGTTTATACAACGAAGACTGGGGCGCGGAAGACATCGCCACGAATCTCGAAACGCGCCGCTATATTTCCAACACGTTCGATTATCTGCGGCTCAACTATCCACAGATTCTGGTGGTGGACAACGACGGCTGGAATCACGTTTCGAGCAGCGGCAAATTGAGTTCGCACCTTTTGACCGCGCACGTTTACACGCCGTCGCCATCCGAATGGGTTTCGAGTCTCGACCGTCTCGCCGCCGGGGAAACGCACGGCGTAACTTATCAGCCGCTGGTCGTCGGCGACGAGTATTTTTATCGCGGGCAAACGCCGCTCGTCATCAGCGAATGGGGCGGTTTCGGTTTCTCGAACTACGGCGGACCGGCGGACGAAGCCGAAGGCAAACATCGTCTGATTCAGCTTTTCAAATACGAAATGCGCCAGCGAAGCATTGCGGGCGATATTTACACGCAGGCGACGAGCATCGAAGAGGAAGTTAACGGCATTATTGACCCGGAAAGTGGCGAACTGCTCGTCCCCGAAGGTTTGCTCGGTTCGGGTTTTTCCTTTGATTGAAAAGGCGAATCCGCAATTGAATAATGTTGAAGTGGCTTGATTTTTTTCTGCGACCTCTGCATCTCTGCGTGAGCGGATTTTCACGCAGAGACGCAGAGGTCGCAGAGCGGGAATTTGAGCGATAATCGAAATTTCAACCGTTGATTTGAATAGAAGTTGATGAGAGGTTTTCGCTGGAATTCCGTTCACATTTTATCAACCGGCAAACCGCAAAATTTCAGTTCGCCTATATTTTATGGAGCCGCTCGCCAATCAAATCAGACCGCAGAATTTAGACGAATACATCGGACAGCAGCATCTCGTCGGCGCGGGCAAACCGCTGCGTTTGGCGATTGAACAGCGGCACGTTTTTTCGTTCGTTTTGTGGGGAACGCCCGGCACCGGCAAAACGACGCTGGCGCGGATTTACGCGAACGCCGTCAACGCCGATTTTTACGAACTCTCGGCAGTGTCAGCGGGTAAGGAAGACATTCGCAAAATCGTCAAACAGCCGCGAATGTTCGATCAGCCGCGCATTTTATTTCTCGACGAGATTCACCGTTTCAACAAAGCACAGCAGGATTTTCTATTGCCGTTCGTTGAAAACGGCGAACTCGTCCTAATCGGCGCGACGACGGAGAATCCGAGTTTTGAAATAATTCCGGCACTGCTTTCACGCCTTCGGGTTTTCGTGCTGGAAGAATTCTCCGCCGAAGAAATGACGCAGATCATCGAGCGCAGCGGCTTTCAGTTGGACGACGAAGCAAAAAATTGGCTGGCGGCGATGGCGAACGGCGACGCGCGGCAGGCTTTGACGATGATCGAAAACACGGCGCGGCTCTACGATAAAACGGTTAATCTCGAAACGCTGAAAAATACGCTCTCGTCGAAATTCCTGCGCTATGATAAACAGGGCGAAGAACATTACAACATTACCAGCGCGTTCATCAAATCAATGCGCGCCTCGCAGCCCGACGCGGCTTTGTATTATTTAGCCAGAATGATCGCGGGCGGCGAAGACCCGAAATTCATCGCCCGCCGAATGGTGATTTTCGCGTCCGAAGACATCGGCTTGGCACAGCCGACCGCGCTCGTCGTCGCCAACGCCGTCTTCCGCGCCGTCGAAACCGTCGGCTTGCCCGAAGCCGGAATCAATCTCGCGCACGGAGTCGCCTATCTCGCCAACTGCAAAAAAGATCGTTCGGCTTACGATGCCTACAAAGCCGCGCTCGAAGATGCCAACAAACTCGGCAATCTGCCCGTCCCGAACATTCTCAAAAACGCGCCGACCAAGCTGATGAAAGATTTGAAATACGGCGAAGATTACGAATTGTATTCGGAGGAAGATTTTTTGCCGAAGAGGTTGAAGGGCAAGAAGTATTTCAAGTAATCGCTGACCATTTAAACGAATCTAAGATTAAATCAATCTCTTTCTCGAATTTATCAGCGCGTAAAAAAACAATTACAACAGTTTTATTGTCGAAAGAACGATAATAAAACTCTAAGTTTTTAATGCTAATAAAGTCTCCCCAAGACGGTGCATCCAAAACATTAAGCGTTTTCTTCTCCCACCTTCCGTGACCGCCAAATTTTACGGAAGCCCGTTCAAAAACCTCAGCGGCTTTACCAAGTCCTTGTTTTTCAACTCTGGCGGTAATTTCATCAGGCGTTAAGTCTGTAACGTAAATTCTGCCTTGCAAATCGTTCCAGAGACCGTTGCCCCAACCTTTATCTCCAACGTGAGCCGCGCAGTTTTCAAACGGAAGAACGGAATTTATGACTTGCGCTGATTCTTCATCAAAACCATTTTCTTCGCCGTCAATCAGATTTAATTCGTTCAAGTCTTGCCAATTTAGAAAGAGATTTTTTATATGATTATCAGGCGCAGGCTTGGGCGTAAGCCAACTTTCAGGTATTTCAAATGTCGCATTATAGAACCTGTTTGCAATTAATCGGGAAATCGTTTTTACTCCGTTAATGGCATACACCACTGATTTAACAGCACCGCCGTTCGAGGTTTTAGACCAA
>JAYVKL010000039.1:0-4899 GCA_043768465.1 Pyrinomonadaceae bacterium | reverse complement strand
TGAGTTTTTGTCGAAGCCGTTGGTTTTCCTCTTTCAAACGGTCAATCTCACGCTGCTTATCTAAACAACTTTCACATAAATTGACTCCATATTCCTGACCTTTTGGCTCTTGGTAACTCACATCTCTGACAAATGTCTAATCATTTACCTTCTTTAACTTTTTGTTGAGCCTATACAATTCATCATTCAGTTTTCGGCACTCGGTTTCCAAAACTTTAGCGGTGAATTCGGTTTTTTTGCCGTCTAATTCAGCGAATTTCGTGCTGAACCAACCGACTTTTTCATTTGCCAAGTCAAAAACGACGCGCTGAATTTGCGTCCGCAAAATCGGATAAGCGCACATCCAACACGGCTCGACGTTTGAAAAAAGCGTTGCCGCCGACAAATCGAGCGTTCCTGATTTTCGACAAGCCTGACGAATCGCTTCAATCTCGGCGTGCGCCGTCGGATCGTTCTTGGCTTTAACCGATTCGATTCCTTCGGCAACGATTTTGCCGTCAATCACGATCACCGAACCGACCGGATAATCGCCGTTTTGCAACGCCTCGCGCCCAAGCGACAAACAACGCCGCATCATTTTCTCGTCATTTTGCATTTTTCAATCGTTCGATTTCCGCTTCCAATTCTTTTATTTTCGTTCGTAAATTTTCGGTTCCGGCGTGAATTTCTTCTAAAGTATAACGCGGCGTGATGTGCTGCGGGCAATTCCAATCGAAGGCTTCGACGTGCAGAATCATCGCCCGTTCGACTTTTGCCCGGTAATCGGGATTTTCGAGTTTGGCAATCGTTTCCGGCGCGTCCTGCACTTGATAAACTTCGATACGGGCGAAGATTTTTAATCGTCGCCGATTCGGATAATCAACCAGAATCAAAGCCGCACGGTTATTTTTCGTCAAATTTCCAATGCTGATATATTGCAGATTGCCTTATAAAGTCGGCGTAACCGAGAGTTTTTGAATCCAAAACTTTCAAAAACCTTTCGCGCCGCCGCGAAACTGAACATACGGCTGACCGTTTTCGCCGACCGTCGCCAGATAAAAACTATCGCGTTCGGCGATAAAATCGGCTTCGGCAAAACTCATCTCCGTGCCGCTTTGCACCGATTCCATTCTTTCGTATTGCCGCCGCGAACCGTATTTTTCCTGCTGTGCTTTGACGCTTTCGGTAAAAGCGATTTCCGCGAAATTCTTCGCCATTGTGCCTCCTTATAAAAAGATAAGGCAAGGATTTTTAAGTTTTGCCTTTGTCCGAATCGAATCTTAAAAAGTCAAAATCGCATAATTTTCGTCGGTCAAACGCGCCAGACTCGGCAGTCCGGTCGTGTTCGGAACGGCGTTTTCGGTTATCGGATCAAGTCCGCAAGCCGCCACGCCTTCCTGCGCTCCGAAAACATCGGCGCATCCGCACGATGCGCCCGTTACCTTGTCTTTAACCGACGCGAACAATTCGTAGTCCGGATGTTCGCGGTTGACGAGTTCGCCCGCCCAGCGCGTTCCCGCGCCCGCAAACAAAATCTGCACCTCGTCGCCGCGCTGTTTGAAATCATACGCCGCCGCCAATGCGTTAAAAAGTCTGCCCAAAGATTCTTCGGAACCCGATTTCGGATCGGTAAAAATTACTATCGCCGCTTTTTTCATATTATTCTCCATTGTTTATAAATTTTAAAAAATTCTGCGTTCGGCTGCCGTGATCCGAACATCGTTAATCGAAGCGTCGCGCCGACGCATCAAACCTTCATCGTTAAATTCCCAATGCTCGTTGCCGTGCGAACGAAACCAATTGCCTTCCGCGTCGTGCCATTCATATTCAAACCGCACCGAAATTCGATTTTCCGTGAACGCCCAAAGCTCTTTCATCAAACGATATTCGAGTTCTTTCGCCCATTTTCGCTTGAGAAACGTGATTATCGCCTCGCGCCCCTTGAAAAATTCATCGCGGTTGCGCCAGTCCGAATCTTTCGTGTAGGCAAGTGCAACGCGCTCGGCATCGCGCGTGTTCCAAACATTCTGCGCGAGTTTTACTTTCGCCAACGCCGTCTCCATCGTGAACGGCGGTTTGACAACTGTATTTGCCATAATTCCTCTCAATAACGTAACGACTGCTGATTTCAATCTTAACAATTGCGGATTATTGATTTAGAAAATAATCAGATTCCAAAAAATGATAACTTGCAAAAGTATAGATAGCAGGTTATAAACAAAAACATAACTTGTCAAGTGCGCTGAAGGTGGTTAGAGTAAATAAGGGAGATTAAAAAATGCCGGAAAAGGCTGACGCGTCGGAATTTTACTTAATCGGAAACAATTTGAGTTTGGATTTTATCAATACGGAAGCGGTGGCTGACGGTAAACCGTTGGATTTAATCGGGGAAACCGAAAGTTTCCTACGTTGGACGAAAGTTGTCGAATTGTTGGAAGACGCTCAAATTGTTAAATTACGCGAAAAATCAAGCGACAGAAAATTATTGGAAATAGTTGAATTCAGAAAAGTTCTGCGTGAAATGTTCGTTGATTTAGCACAAGGGAAAACCATAAAAAACGGCGAAATCGAGCGAATTAACGAACAGCTAAAAAAGCAAAACGGTTATTCTGCCCTTGAAAAAAACGAAGACGGATTAGCAAAGCGTTTTCACGCCGGCTATACCGAACTATTGCAACTGCTCGTCCCGATTGCCGAAAGCGCGGCTGATTTATTGATTTACGGAGATGTGAGTTTATTGAAAAAATGCGAAAATCCAAACTGCATTTTGTATTTCTACGATACGACGAAAAATCACCGTCGCCGCTGGTGTTCGATGGCCGGCTGCGGAAATCGTGCCAAAGCCGCCGCATTTTATCAAAGAAAAAAGACGCAAAACTGAGCCTTTAATTAATTCTCCACGGCGGATTTTTGCGATTCTCGCCGCCGGCAAATAAACAGATTCGGTTGTTATTCGGTTCGAGAAGATAAGCGTCGCGCCACAACTGGATTTGATCTTGCAGGTCTTGTTGAAATTCTAAACCGAGATTTTTTAATTCCAAAACCTGCGCGTCCAAATCTTCGCACTCGAAATATAAAATGATGTTCCAGTTTTGGCAAAACAGGTTCTTCGGCGATGTGAATCGAAAGCGTCGCGTCGCCGTCGGGACATTGCAGACGCGTGTAACGCGGCATCGAATCAACGATTATTTTCAAACCGAGTCGGCAGTAAAATTCCATTTTTTCCGCCGGATTGTTCGAGTAAATCGTCGTCTGGTTAAAATTCATTTTATCGCTTTGAGCGATTCCAAAGTTTTCGCCGCATCGCCTTTATACTGACTTTGCGGATAACCTTCGATGATTTGCGACAAATAAGCCGTCGCGTCTTCACGCAGTTTACCGGGCGCAAATTTTTTCTTATCGTCGTCCGATGCTTTCGCGTCAATTTTCTGCTTGCCTTTGTTGTTGGAAAGATAAAAACTGCTCATTCCGGCGAGATATAGAAACTCGTCCATTTTGGAGAATTCGGGATACGCAGCGAAGGTTTCTTCAAAACGCAAAAGCACGGCTTTATAGGCTTTTTTCGTTTTGAAATACTGCCTTGAAACGTCGAGATTGTGATTTGCGTCGGCTTCCAGAATCGGGTCGCGCACGATTTGCGGCTCGATTTGTTTTTGGGCGTAAATCTGATTTCCAAAAAGCGAGAATCCGAAAATGATGAATGCTAAAACTAATAAATTCTTTTTCATAATGACTCTAAAGATGTTCGGAAAACGCAAAAAGTTTTCCCTCTCGCTATTTCGCCGCGTATTTCCCGATAATCGCCTCTAAACTTTTCGCCGTTTCCGCGTTCCAATGTTCGGGCGCGGTGAAAATCGCGCTTCCGGTTGCGCCGGCGAACGGGTTCGGCGTTTCTTTCGATGCGATCTTTTTGACCGCTTCCTTTAAAACGATCTGTGCGTTTCGCACGTTTTTGTGCAGATACTCCACGACCATCGAAGTCGAAACCGCGTCGTGTTCTTCGTGCCAGCAATCGTAATCCGTTACTAATGCAAGAGTTGCATAGGCGATTTCGGCTTCCCGCGCCAATTTCGCTTCTTGCAAATTCGTCATCCCGATAATGTCCATTCCCCAACTGCGATAGACGTTCGATTCGGCTTTCGTCGAAAACGCCGGACCTTCCATACAAAGGTAAGTTCCGCCGCGATGAACCTTCAAATTTTCGACGGTTTTGCACGACGCTTCCAGAATATCGCCCAATTCTTCGCAAACCGGATGCGAAAACGTGATGTGTCCGACGATGCCTTTGCCGAAAAACGTAGATTCTTCGCTGCGTCCGCGAGTGCGGTCAAAGAATTGATCGGGAATAAAAAAATCCGTCGGCGCGTATTGCTCCTGAAGACTGCCGACCGCCGAAACCGACAAAACATAATCCACGCCGAGCAGTTTCATCGCGTAAATGTTCGCCCGATACGGCAATTCCGTCGGCGTTAATTGATGTCCGCGCCCGTGACGCGGCAGAAACGCGACCTTCACGTTTTCCAGTTCGCCGACGATAAACGCATCCGAAGGTTTCCCGAACGGCGTATCAACTTCGATTTCCCTGACGTTTTTCAATTCCGGCATCTGGTATAAACCGCTGCCGCCGATGATTCCGATATTTACCTGTTCCATATTTGATTCTCAGTTTGTATAATTCTGATTCTACCTTTATAGGACTTACGCAGGCGTAAAAAATCAGATAACTTTAGACAATGTTCATTGCTAATAAACAACCTGTTACTCGACTGGCTTATTGTCAGTATTTGGTCAGCAGCCAAATCAATTATACGCTGACTAACCTTGCCGACCACAGTCAAGATTATTCGCACGACCGGCTTAACCGCTATCTGCGCGATGACAAACTCAAGCCGCGGCTGGTTTGGGAGCAAGTCAAAGACT
>JAYVKL010000038.1:0-12071 GCA_043768465.1 Pyrinomonadaceae bacterium | reverse complement strand
TGAGCAAAAGCGATTCCGCCGCACTGCGCTCTGCGGAAACACGCTGGAAACGTCAGATGTGAAATTCTAAAATTGAAAAACGCCGTGAAAATTATTATTTTGCGCGTTTGAGCAAATTCAGCAGCCGATCAGGATAATCGGTCATAATGCCGTCCACGCCGAGGTTGATAAGTCTCTGCATATTCGCCGTTTCGTTGATCGTCCAAACGTGAACTTTCAGATTTTTACGGTGCGCGTTGCTGACGAAATCTTCGGTGACGACCGACAGGCTGCCGAGATTTTCGGGGATTTGCAGAGCCTGCATCGGCGGGCTGTAGGATTCGCTCAAACCCGATTTCGAGAGGGTCAGAAATTCTGTCGCTTCCGAAGGCGAGGCGGCGGTGGCGACTTCGGGACACTCGCGGCGAAACTCGTCAATTATGGATTGCCGGAACGAGCCGACGATGACCTTTTCGGTCATTTTTCGAGCGCGAATCAGACTGCACAAAGGCGCGATAATTGAAGGCGTTTCCTGTTTCGGCTCGATGTTAAAGGTCATTTCGGGAAAAGCCGCGAAGATTTCGGCGAGCGTCGGAACGGTGATTTTACGGGCGCGAAACGGAAACGTCCGTCCGTCGTCGGTTGAAAAACGATAACCGGCATCGAGTGTTTTCACTGTTTCGAGCGTTAATTCCGAAACTTTTCCGCGTCCGTCAGTCGTGCGTTCGACATCCGCGTCGTGCATTACGACGAGCGCACCGTCCGCCGTCCCGTGAACGTCGAGTTCGAGAGCGTCAACGCCCATTTTCGCCGAATACTCAAACGCGCCGAGCGTGTTTTCAGGGTGCAGACCGCCGCCGCCGCGATGGGCAAAAACTACGACGGGCGAGTTTTCGCGCCTTAGAACGGCGCGTTCCGCCGCTTTTTCTCCGATCTGTATTGATAAATAAACGTAAACCGCGCCGAGAATAATCAACCCGCCGAACAGGAAATAGCCGAACCATCTGAGAATTCTTTTTAACAAAATCTTTCGTTCCAAAATACCGAACAAACTTTTTCACGCGGCGGTTCGGCGATTGTTTTTCAGTCTTTGAAATTATCGCAGAGCCGTTTTGATTTTCTCCAACGCGCCTTCCAAAACCGCATCTTCGCGGGCGATGCAGATTCGCATATAAGAATCCCAATCGTCAGTGTCGGCAAACGCGCTGCCGGGCGTTCCGGCGACCCCGTTTTTCATCAGCATTTCATTGAACGGCAGCGCGTCGGAAAATTCTTCAGGAATGCGCGTCCACAAATAAAACGCCGAGCCGGAATTGTAGATTTGAAAGCCGAGATTCGTTAATTCTTCGCTGAAGAAACGGCGTTTGCCGTCGAATTTATCGCGCAGTTTTGTATAATAATCGTCGTCCGCCATCAGGACTTTGGAAAGCGCGGCTTGCAGAGGCGTTGCCGGGCAAACATAGATGATGTTCGCCGTGTTGTTGACCGGCGCGACGAGTTCGCCTTTTCCGTAGCAGTAGCCGAGTCGCCAGCCGGAAATGTTCCACGATTTGGAGAACGAATTGACCGTCAGCGTCCGTTCCCACATTCCGGGCAAGGTGGCAATCGGCGTGTGCGGAGTTTCGCCCGCTACATAATGCTCGTAAACTTCATCGGAAATAACCATTAAGTCCAATTCCTGCGCGACTTCGGCAACGGCTTCGAGTTCCATCTGCGTCATCACTTTGCCCGTCGGATTGGCGGGCGAGCAAACGATTATCGCCTTCAAAGGATACTCGCTGCGGTCTTTTAACTCTTGACATTTCTGCAAAAGCGCGTCTTTTTCAAACTTTAACTCCGCGTCAAGTTCAAAGGTTTCGGTTTTCGCGCCGAATTCTTCCAGAATTTTCCGGTGATACGGATAATAAGGCTCGAACAGCAGTGCCGATTTATTTCGCAGATAGCTTTGCGTGATACCGATCAACGCGCCCGTGCCGCCGTTCGTCACCATTATTTCCAGCGGATTCGCGTTCACGTCAACCGTGATGCCGTTGTATTTTTTAATCTTCTCCGCGACGGCTTTTCGCAAATTTGCATCGCCTTCCGAGCCGCCGTAATGATTCTGACTGGCGGCGATAATTTCCGCCGCTTCTCTGGCAAGCTGCGGATCAATCGGCAGCTCCGACTGTCCCTGCACGAGATTGCCGCTCGGCGGCACGAGGCGCGTGATCGCGCGAATATCCGGTTTGGCTTTTTTCATTTTGGCTTCCGTCATAATGTTATAAAAATAACAGTTTTTCGACGAAAATTCTAAATTGCGGAGGATTTTAACCATCCGCTCCGCGAAATGTAAAAAATATAAAGCGGTTCAAGTTCGCCTATCCGGGTCAGAACCGCCGGCGGTTCTGACAGTTCGAGCAAAACAATCTAAAGTTTGTCAGTCGGCAAATGTTCCAAATATGCTTTCTATAGTTTCCGGGTGATTAACTTCCCCGCCTTTCCTGCTAAACTCAAATTGATGAAAGCCCAGCCACAAAACTCGCCGCCGACTGTCAAGACCGATTGGATTGGCGGGCATTTTCGCTCTTTTCGTAAAAATCCGACGGGGTTTCTGCAGAGTCTCTCCAAGCTCGGCGACATAACGACTTTCAGGATGGGAAAAGCGCGGGCTTTTCTGCTTAATCATCCCGATTTGATTCGAGATTTGCTCGTTACCAGCCACTCAAAATTCATCAAAGGACGAGCATTGCAACGCGCCAAAGGTCTTTTGGGCGAAGGACTTTTGACCAGCGAAAAAGCGTTTCACCTGCGCCAGCGGCGAATGATTCAACCGGCTTTTCACCGCTCCCGAATCAACGATTACGCGAAGGCGATGATCGAGTTCTCCGATAAACTTTCCGATGAATGGCGCGACGGCGAGGTGCGCGATATTGACCGGGAAATGATGCGTCTGACGCTCTGGATCGTCGGCAAAACGCTGTTCAATGCCAGCGTCGAAAGCGAGGCGCACGAAGTCGGCGCGGCGATGACGACGATTGTTTCGATGTTCAATTTTATGCTTTTTCCGTTTTCCGAATACCTGGAAAAACTGCCGCTGCCGCCGGTGCGAAGATTGAAGAATGCCCGGAAAACGCTGGACGAAGTGATTTATAAAATCATCGAAACGCGCCGCCGATCCGGTGAAGATAAAGGCGGTTTGCTTTCGATGCTGCTCGTCGCGCAGGACGAGGAAACCGGCGACGGGATGACCGATAAACAAATCCGCGACGAATGCCTGACGCTGTTTTTAGCCGGACACGAAACGACGGCGAACGCGCTCGTCTGGACTTTTTATCTGTTGTCGCAGAACCGTTCCGCCGAAGAAAAATTTCACGCCGAACTCGACGCAGTTCTGGGCGACCGACCGCTCACGCCGGAAGATTATCCGCGACTGAAATTCACCGAACAAATTCTCGCCGAAGCAATGCGGCTTTTCCCGCCCGCGTGGACTCTCGGCAGATTCGCCGTCGCCGCGCACGAGTTTAACGGTTATCAAATCGCCCCGCAATCTTTGGTTTTGGCGAGTCAGTTCGTAATGCACCGCGACGCGCGTTTCTGGGCGCACGCCGACGATTTCATTCCCGAAAGATGGGCAACGCTTTCGATCAAAGAAGCGGGCAACAAATTCATCTACTTCCCTTTCAGCAAAGGCGTGCGAAGCTGCATCGGCGAAAGTTTCGCGTGGATGGAAGGCGTTCTGCTGCTCGCCAACCTCGGCAGACGCTGGAAATTGAGTTTGCTGTCCGAACAGAAAATCGGACTTCAGCCGATGATAACTCTGCGCCCGAAATTCGGGATGAAGATGCGAATCGAACAAAGATGAAAGAGGGAATCAAAAGATATATTGAATTTGAAATTGCGGCTTTGACTCGTGAAGGGTGCTTTAGTTACACCCAAAAATTAACTGAAGATATTGCTTTAGAAAAATGGAATTTTGAAGATGTTTTAGAACTTCTCAAAGAGGTGGAAAGGAAAAACGTATTTGTTCGACAACCGCTTTTTGAACATATTATTCATCCGATTCTGAAGAGTGAGATAAATACCAAAAACGTAGAAGCTATAAAGGTAGCGAAAATATCAGATTGGTGAATATAATACTTGGAACTTGGTCGAAAAAGGTTTGGGGTTTAATGGAAATGATAAAGAATTATTAAGAAAATATGAAGATTTATTACAGAATTGGCTTGATTACACTATTCATCATATTCCCAACTTTTTGATTTACAACGATCTTGAAAAAACAACTCCTGATCGCTGTGATGAACTGTTTAAATTATTGGAAACATACAAAGACGTTTGCCGAAAACTGGGTTTGGAAAGTAACTTTTACCAGCAAAATCTGATTAGAGAATGCGATTTTCATTATCGAAACTACAAAACTTATTTACAGAACGCCGCTGAAATTAGCGATTACAAAAATTTCCTTGAATCAAAACTGAAAACAAATCCATAATTAACTACGAAAAACCAACTCTCACATAAAATAGTTTATCCTTTTCCATTAAAGGACTTGCAAACAAAAACCATTCCTGCCGATAATATCTGTTTGTGATTCATTCATCTTTACTGACCGTTAAACATTATGATAATTGTCATCATCGGCGCACAATGGGGCGACGAAGGAAAAGGAAAAGTCGTTGATTTATTAGCCGACCGCTTCGACATCGTGGCGCGTTACCAGGGCGGACACAACGCCGGACACTCGGTTTACGTCGGAGATCGGGCGTTTGTTTTAAGGCTTTTGCCGTCGGGAATTATTCACGAAACGGCGGTTTGCGTTCTCGGCAACGGGATGGTCATTGACCCGAAAGCGTTTTTTGAGGAGGTTGACCAGATGCAGGCGCAGGGCATTTCGATCTCCCCGGAAAGATTAAAAGTTTCGAGCCGCGCCCATCTGATTATGCCGTATCACCGCGCTCTGGATCACACTTCGGAGGAACGTCTGGGCAACGAAAAAATCGGCACCACCTTGCGCGGCATCGGTCCCGCGTATGAAGACAAAGCTGGACGGCGCGGCATTCGCGTTTCCGACGCGCTCGTTCCCGAACTTCTGAAATTACGCATCGAACGCAATCTCGAAGAAGCCAACCGCATCATCGTCACCTACGGGCAGCCACCGCTCTACGCCGATCAGATTTTCGAGGAAATCTCCGCGCTCGCCGAACGACTGCGCCCGTTCGTCTGCGAAACTTCGCACTTTTTCACCGAAGCCAAAAAGCAAAACAAAAAGATTTTGCTCGAAGGCGCACAGGCGACCCTTTTGGATGTTGACCACGGAACTTATCCGTATGTTACGTCGTCGAACCCGACGGCGGGCGGCGCGGCAGTCGGCACGGGCATTCCGCCGCACCACATTTCGGGCGTTTTAGGAATCGTCCGAACCTACGCGACGCGCGTCGGCGAAGGTCCGTTTCCGACCGAAATGCTCGACACCGAAGAGGCAATGGCGAATTTAATTCGTCAGCGCGGCAACGAATATGGCTCGGTGACGAAACGCCCGCGCCGCTGCGGTTGGTTCGATGCGGTGGCGACGAAATACGCGGCGGAACTCAACGGATTCGATTCGATGGCTTTGACGAAGCTCGACGTTCTCGACGCGCTCGCCGCAATAAAAGTCTGCGTCGGCTACGAAATTGACGGCACGCGAATCGAAACATTTCCCGCCGTTTCGCAGGATTTACAGCGCATCAAACCGATCTATGAAACGCTCGAAGGCTGGCAGTCGGAAACTTTAGGCATCACGAAAATCGAAGATTTGCCGGCAAAGGCGCGTCAATACGTCGAGTTTCTGTCAAACTCAATCGGTGTCGAAATCGGTTTGATTTCCACCGGACCCGAACGCGCTCAAACGATCCTGCTGCCGGATTCGATAATGGAGAGCTGGTTTAAAAGTTGAAATAATTTTGAGAAAAGTTTCACATCAGACTTGCCAACTTCAATTTCGGGTTGTAAAATTTTAATTTCGGTTCAGGGTTGAACACAATTCAGAATCGAACAATGTGGTCCGATAGCTCAGTCGGTAGAGCAAATGGCTTTTAACCATTGGGTCGAAGGTTCGAGTCCTTCTCGGATCACCATTATTTTCAATAAATTAGGGCAACCAAAACGGTTGCCCTTTTCTTGTTTGAGTGCCTGTTGAGTGCCAACTTTCAAAATCTACTTCCCGGACATCAATTTTTCCATTTTATTCGTTGCGTTTTTCTGCATTGACGGTAAAACGTGGCTATAAGTGTCAAGCGTCAAAACGATGCTGGCGTGTCCTAGACGTTCCGAAACGACTTTCGGATTTTCACCGGCGGACAAAAGCAAAGTTGCTGTTGTATGCCGCAAATCGTAAAGACGAATCTTCGGCAAACCTGCTTTATCGCGGATCGGCTTAAAATGTCTGCGTAAAAGATTGCCGTGAAGCAAAGGCGTTCCGATTTCCGACGCAAAGATTAAATCAAATGTTTGGTAGTTTGCGCCGAGCTTCATTCTTTCTTCTAATTGTATCCGTCTGTGTGTTTTCAAAGCCTTAATCAGCGTATTTGAAATTGGTATGCTTCGACGGCTTTTTTTAGTTTTCGGTTCGGTGAAAATAAAACCGCCGCCTTTTTTGACCACTAAGGCGCGTCTGACAGACAAAGACTTATTTTCAAAATTAACGTCTTTCCATTGCAAACTAAGATACTCTTCCGGGCGCATACCCGTTTCGATTGCTAAAAGAAAAGCCGGAAAGAATTTATCATCTTTCGCCGCTTCCAAAAACTTTGCGGTTTCTTTTGGCGTGAAATACATCATTTCGACTTTTTCCATTCTCGGAAGTTCGGAAAACTCGCAAGGATTCTGCATTAACATTTTCCATCTGACAGCTTGCTTGAAAGCCGATGAAAGGACGTTGTGGACGTGGCGAATCGTTTTCGGCGAATACTTCGCCTTTTTCATATCGTTATAGAGTTTTTGAACTTCATACGCTTGAATGTCTGAGAGCCGTTTTGCGCCAAGTATTTTTCTAACGTGGCAATTCAGAAGTGATTCGTAATTCTCAAAAGTTCGCGCTCTGAGTTTATTTACAGCGATTTCTTCAAGCCAACGATTAAGAAACTCGTTCAAAGGCATCAAAGCCGGTTCGACGAATACGCCTAAATCTTTTTCGCGTGTTTTCGCCGTCAAATACTTTTGCGCCTCTTTCTTCGTTCCGTGAATCGTTTTATTGAAGTATTTGCGTTTTCCGTTGGCATCGCGTCCAAGAAAAATGCGGATATACCAGGTATTTTCACCGCGTTTTATAATTTGTCCTGTCATATTTTATTTTGGAAAGGACACGCTTTTTGATAAAATCGGCGTGTCCTTTGGGTTCTGTGATTAGTTTCCTTTGGATAATTCGGGATTAGGGAAGTTGACGCTTTCCTAATCCTTTTGCCTTTTATGCCGCCTGTTGCCGTCTGGCAAGTCCGATGTGCAGACTTAATGCCGCCGCCGCGTGATAACACGGCAAGCCTTTTTCCGCGCCTTTGCAAGTGCAAGCGACGGTTTTATAACCGCGTTCATCTTTGCGGCAAACAACCGTGTAAAAACCTTTCGAGCCGGAAACGCGATAACGTCCGAAGCAATCGAATTCCACACGCGGGCGAATTTTCAGAGCCTTTGCAATTGCGTTTTTTAGTTGTGATTTGTCTTTCAAAATAAACATTTTTCTTTCCTTCCTTTTTGTTTGAGCTTGTAACTTTTTGCTACTTTCTTATTCTAGCTTATGCGCTAGGGTAAAGCAAGTTAAACCTTGCGTGAAAGCTAGTTTTAAGATAGATTTATTTGTGTATGATTGAAGGCTATTTAACAACAAAAGAAGTTGCTGAAAAACTTGAAGTTTCCGTTGGCAGAGTTCGCCAAATGGTTGCCGACGGTCAACTTCCCGCAACCAAAATCGGACGTGATAACTTCATCAAAGAAACTGATTTGAAACTTGTCAAAGATCGCAAAGCTGGCAGACCGAAAGGCTATTCGCCGAAAGATAAAAACGAAAAATAAAACTGCCTCATTCTGTTTTCTGAACATTGACTTGCTGATTTCCGACATTCACTTGTCCGCCGTTATTTTGAATAATTACCGGCGCGTATCGGCGCAAATCTCTCAGTTGTCGCAACACTCGCAGAAATTGCCGGTTGTAACTGTCGGCTAATTTGTAAGCCTGTTCGACGGCAGCGGCTTCGTATTGATGAGGCGATTTCCAGCCTTTATTTTCATAGCGGCTCAACTCTTTTTCCTGTGTGTCGTGAATCTCGATTGATCGTTGATGCGCGACGGTTGACCAATACATTTGCAGAGAGAAGGCGATGGTCATCATATCTATCATTGCCGATTCGATGCCGCCGTTCGGTTGCCATTGATCGGCGAACGAATCGCGGATCGCTAAAAACTGCGCGACGGCATACGGTTCGGATCGGCTTCCGGCGATTTGCGCGGCGCGTCTGCCGCTTTCAAGTTCATTGTCCGCCGCTTCCCGAATCCGCGCCCAAATCTTCAAACTGTCATTAGCATCAACTTCGGAAACTGCCGCCAGATGCGCCCAGCTTACTTTTTCCGGTTCGATGCCTTCGACATAACCGCGCCGCCATTCATTTCTTTGCAGAGCTTCTTTATAGGCTTCGTCGTGCGTTTTCGAGCCGCCCATTTCTGATTTGAAAAATTCCATTGTGCTGGCGAACGCGCTCGCCATTTCTCGGACAACTTGCAAACCTTCGGCGCGTTCGGCGTTTTTCTCAATCACACTTGTCATCTCAATTTTGTCGCCGTCCTTATCAATAGAAACGTAAGTGCTTTCGTCGCGCCGTAAAGCGTTTCGCCGTTTCCTTCGTTTTTCGCGGTCAACCGCAAAAGGTTTTGATTCTCTTTTATTTTTCATTTGAAAGCATCCTGAAAAGTTCTCGTGCGCGGGCGAACAAATGTTTGTGTTCAATGCGTCCCAAACGCAGTTTGATTTGTAATTCTCGGTATGTCCGGCAAGCCTGACGGACTTGCTCGACCTTTGAACGCCGAATGTATTTTTGATAACGAATGCCGCCCGAATGCCAGACGTGATAGAAAGCCGTATGCGGTTCGCCGTTCGCGCATTTGCAGTTCGGCTTGCCACACCTAACGCGCCGTTTTTGAATATGTCCGTTTAGTAAATCGTTCATCTTAGTAGCCGGATTCGCATTTTTTGTTTTCGAGTTCGTGCGGTCGTCGAACACCTAACATCTTTTTTATTTCAAATCGCCTTCGTATAAAGGCAGACATCGCAAAGCATTTGGTTGGCATTCAGCGGCGAAAGTGCGCTTTGGCATTCCGGGCAAATTTCGATTTCATTTTTTGACATCTCTGCGTTAAAAGCGTTAAAAGCGTTAAAAGTTTGATTTGTGTCGAAAAAATCTATGCTTTCGACGCTTTTAACGCTTTTAACGCAAGCAAACCAAATTTCTTTTGATCTGCCTTTGGTTTCCTGTTTTTTCGGTTCGGCTAATTTGTTTTCGAGCAGCACAGCTAGAGCCGCATTTAATTTTTCGTTGCTGATGTGCCGGTCAAAGAAATTTCTGATTTCGCTTCGCGCCATTCCGTCTGCCGATCTTGTCTTTAATTCCGTCAGAATCTTTTCCGCCGTCGGGTTGTTTAATCTTTCGCCGAAAACATACCGCGCCGAATCTTCCGAATACTGCCAGACGGCAAGCGCGGCTTCTAAATGCGGCTTTTCAATCAGCGAACTTTTATCGAGTAAGGCGTAAATCAGAGAAATCCGCCGAACGTAAGGGCTGGCGCGTTGCGTTAACTTCGCCAGATAGCCGAAACGCGAAGTTTCGAGCCGTTCATAAACCGATGCCCAAAGTTCGCTGGCTTCGATTGAAAAATTCATCGCGCCTTTTTCTTTGGCGAATTCGATAGCTTCGGAAATGTTATCTTGCAGTCTGCCGATCTCGACGCTTGAAAAATCCGAGCCGAACGGCAAAAGTTTGTCTCTTTCAACCGCGAAAAAAAGAAATCGGTTCGCGTAACCGTTCGCCGATTCGACTTCGGTTAAAGTAATCAGCAATTCGTCTCTCGTGATATGTCCGATAATCGAAACGTGCGCGTCGGTCGTTTTCAGCGGGGAGTTTTTCGTCATACTTTGCGCCGTGCCGCTGTCCCAAAGGTTACGAATATACGTTGAAAGTGTGTTGCCTTCTCTGCCTTGAACGCGCAAAACCTGTGCAAATTCGCCTTCGGTCGTTAGCAATCGTTTATCAGAAACGCCGCCGTCAAACAGCACATCTTCGATTTCTTTGGTGTCTTTGTTTTTCTTTTGCGTGTATTGTGCATCGCGGACGCGATACAGCAAGCCTTCGCCGCTGGCTAAACCGCTCGCCAGACATTCTTTTTCGTGATGCGCGTCAATGCCTTCAAAAATCTGTTTGACGCGCCCAAGCGATGTTCCTTTGCGCCCACTTGCCGTGTTGCCGATCAGAACGCAGAAAAGATTCGTGTAATGTTTATCGCCTTCGATTTTGAAATGCGCGGCGCGTCCAATGATGTTGCCGAAATAAACGAGAAACTGCGCCAGCAAAGCCATCACGCTGGCTTCCGTGTGCGGTTCGATCAACCGCACAAAATCACCCGCCAAACCGTGAAAGCATTTTTCGCCCGGAACGGGAAACGGTTTTAACTTCGTTTCGCCGTTTTCAAAATCAGCATTTTGCTTGTCGTGATTTTCGCGGCTTGGCAGGTTGCCGCTTGGCAGGTTGAAAGCCTTCAAAATTTCGGAGTAACTACAAGCCGTCGGCTTTTTCAAACACGCGACGCTTTTGCTGGCTTCGTCGTAAAACAAAGACGTATCGCCTTTGCCGTTATGCGCCGGGCATTTCATTTCAAAACCGCCGCGCCCGGTCGCTTTGCCGCTGGCTTCGATGCGTCGGCAAAGTTCCGAATGACGGTCTTCGTAAAACTCGAAAGAAATACTCTTTTGATGCCCGTTGCCGTTCGCGCTGCCGTTCGTCGCCATCGCCGAATCGAGCGGCAAAGTTTGCCAATCTAAAAACGCGCCGTCTTTTACTTCCGAGAAATACGGCGCGTCGGTCGCAAAGATTGCCGGTGTGTAGAACATTCGGCTTGCGTCTTTCGCGCTTTCGTCGAGCGGCAAGCCGGTTTGATGTTTGACGTATTGCCAGAGTGCCGGAAAGTCCGCCGCCGGAATCGGATTTGCCAGCGGCAGACACACGCGAAAACGCGGTTCGGCATTTTTATTGGTTTCGGTTTGCCGCAAATGCGAATGTGTCGAATAAATCGCATTTGCCACATTCAGAATGGCAATTCGCTTTTTAAGCGTTTCAAGTTCGGCGTTGTGGTCAATATCTAAAACCAACATCGAAACTTCACGCACGTTTTCTTTTCGCCGATAAGCCGGTTCAAACTTCGCCGGTGAAAATAACGCGCCGTCTTTTTCAAAACGAATCTGCGGTGTTTTGAATCGTTCGCAGATTTCCAGCCAGCTTCGTTCGACGATTTGCGGCGCGGTGTCGCGTTTGTGTTGGAAAAGTGAAAGATAAAATTTGTGCATTGCTTTTTCGCCTTCCTTTAGTTTTTATCGGTCGGCTGTTCGCCCGCTTGATTGCCGCCGTTTTTGATCCAAGCCTGCAAAGCAATTTCGCTATACCGATATTGCCGGTCGCCGATCTGGACAAACGGAATTTTTCTTTCGCGTGTTAGTTCATAAATTCGCGCCGGTTTCAAATCCAAGATTTCGCCGACTTCTTTAACTGTCAATAATTTATTTGTCATCGTAAAAACTCCTAAAATAAAAAAATCGTTGTTAGACGAATTCGCCTAACAACGATTAAACAGGATTGAAATATATCTTACGGGTTATTTACGGGTAGGATTTGCACCGTTTTATTCATTGAAATCTTTGTCAATTGTATCTGAAATGTTACTCAAACCTAATGATTCAAACAATTTTTTGACTTTTTCTAAATCCTTAGAAATTTTTTCGTCAAATTCTTTTTTTTCGCCAAATTCGACTTTTTTTCTTTCTAACCAAGACGGCAGTTTGTTAAGTTGTCCGATCTTGTAGCCTGACAATAATTCAATCG
>JAYVKL010000037.1:0-36578 GCA_043768465.1 Pyrinomonadaceae bacterium | reverse complement strand
CGGTCAGATTCGCATAGTGCATTTTGAAATCCACGGCAAACCGCGCCATCTTCGGAGCCTGCGCGCCCGGCGAACAGTCGAGCAGCACCGCGCACGCTTCAAACGCCGCCCGCATCGCGTCGTTGACTTCGCCGGTCATCAAAACCGTTTCGATTTTCGAGGTTTTCTCCGAAGCTCGCCCGACAAAATCCTTTGCCTTTCGCAAGGAATCTTCGGAAACATCGCCCAAATAAACCTCCGTTTCAAACTCGCTCCACTCGCGCAGCAAAAGCGCGGCGGCTTCACCGATTCCGCCGGAACCCGCGATAAATATCTTTTTGGTCATTGTTGGATTTTTAAGACAAGCAACCGCGAAAAACGCGAAAAACGCGAAAACTAAATTCAAAGTTATTTGATTTTTCGCCCTGTTCGCGTTTTTTGCGGTTGTCATGTTTTAGCTTTCTCTGGAGCTTTTTTCTTCCTCATCGTCTATCGCGGTCAGATTTTTATTGGTTTCCTGGTGCAGGCTGCCGACTCCGGCGTTATATTCGCCTTCCGCCCGCGTTGTCGGGTCGCCGGTCAGGATTCCGCCGATCTGTTCGAGACCGCCGATAATCATCTGCCCGACCGATTCGAGATTTTCCGTCGTGTGATTAACTTCCGCTGCCTGTATTTCTTTGTGTTCTTCCGTCATATTCGAAATTTTACAATGAAAAAGCCCGCTTTGCGAAATCGGTAAAGCGGACTTTTTTATTTACCTCTTCAAAGTTCCGGCAGCATACTTAATTCGGAGTCTTAAGCACCCCAACAGAAATAAGTTAGACTTTGTAAATCTAGAGCCCTTATAATTATTGGACTTTGACAGATGAAACACTAATCTAATTTTGCTGAGGTGCTTAAGTCGAAATGAGAAAGAAAATCAGACCGAGGATCCACGCGAATTTGACGGAGCAACGCGGATTCGATAAAGGTACTCGTCTGATTCGTCGAAAAATTTGTTGATAATAATCGGCGAAAGTGCGGTTAATCAGTGTTCATCCGCGTCTGATTTCAACCTTATTTCCGTTCAGGACTCGGATTTAATGAAAAATCCTCGGTCAGCGAAAATCTGCCGAAATCAGGTGCGCTGTGAAAAAACTTCGCTGACCAGCGATTTTTGAATGCGGCTCATTTCTCTCGGCAGTTCGTCGGTTTTAAACCAGCCGACGGCGTTGATTTCCAGGCTTTTGACGGCGGCGGTGCCGACGGCTTCGGCACGGAAAAGAATTTCGAGGTGCCGTCCGACGGTGCGGACGCGAAACATTTTCAACTCTTTTAGCTCCAAGCCGGTTTCTTCGTAAAGCTCGCGTTGGACGGCGGCGGCGGGCTGTTCGCCGGCATTCATAAAGCCGCCCGGAATCGCCCAGCCGGGCTGCGGGCGCAGAACGTGGTCGAGCAGTAAAATCTCGTCGTCTTCGTTAAAGACGAATGCCGCGACCGAGGCGGTAAATTTATTTTGGCTCAAACGGATAAATCCCCGGCGCACTCGCCAGGGAATTGTTCTGAAGATTGTTCCGGCAATTCTTTTCAACATTTAAAGCGAACCGTTCGACGGTCTGAACATCAGATAAAACGGAAAATTCAACAGCAAATCAATCTTTTTTGTGGAAAGCCAATATTGTTAAATGTTTTAATAGATGATGCGTGAAATTTTCTCGCACCGCCGCCATTAAAATCAAACCATATCATTTTCTCGTGTGGAGTTTTCGATGTCAAAATCCGTCTGCCTGAATAAAATTGTATTCTGCTGCCTCGGCGCGGTATTTCTAGCCGTTTCCGCCGGCGCGCAAAGCGGTGGTTTACGAAACGATTTGAGCCGCTCATTCAAAAAATACGAGTTGTCGCGCCTGGACGCGAACGCTGCTTTTGAAAAAGCGCAAACCCGCCGGATGATCACGATTCCGACGGCACCTCGGAATTTCGATTTGAATTTGTTGCCGCACGATTTGCGAACCCGTAATTATCGCGCAGAGGAAACAACGGCGGACGGGAATTTCGCGCTGGAAAAAAGCGCGGTCACGACCTTCAAAGGGAAAATTTCGGGTGAGACGGAATCCGAAGTGCGGCTGACGATGGACGGCGTGAAAATCGAAGGCTATTTTTCGACGGCGAACGGCGAAAAATTTTTCATCGAACCGGCAAGCCGTTATTCGAGATTCGCCGAAGCCGGAGATTTCGTCGCTTTCGATGAAAAAGATTTTACCGGAACGGGCGGTTTCAATTGTTTATCGGAACTCGGAGAAAAAATCGAACGCGGCAGGGAGATCGTCGGCTCGCGCCCGCCGGCGACTTCGACGCTCCGCGTGGTGGAAATTGCGACCGAAGCCGATTACGCCCTGGTCGGCGAATTCGGCGGCGCGGCGCAGGCGAACAATGAAATTCTGAGCATTTTGAATTTGATCGAAGGAACCTACGAAAGCGAACTCGGATTGAGTTTCGACGTGGTTTTTCAACACGCCTGGTCAACGCCCGATCCGTTCGACGGCAGCACTGCCAGCTTAACCCTGCTGAATTTTACAACTTACTGGAATCTCAATTATCCGACGACGGCGATTCCGCGTGATCTGGCTCATATCTGGACTTCGAGAAGTAATTTGAGAGGCGTGGGTTTGACGTATCTCGGCACTGTCTGCCGCGTGCCGCTTGCCGCCTACGGATTAAGCGGGCGACTCGATTTTCAGAACATTCAATACGTTCTTTCGGCGCACGAAATCGGACACAGCTTAAATGCCAATCACGTCGGCGCGGCGCAGGGCTGCGAGAATACGATTATGAATCCCGTCGTCAGCAATCTGACGCCGCTCGATTTCTGCCAGCTTTCGCGCAGTGAAATAGGCAATTACGTTGCCGCCAGCGGCAGTTGTTTGAGTGTGCGGGCTTTAAGTTCAAAGACAAAATTCGATTTCGACGGCGACGGGAAAGCGGATGTGGCGGTTTTTCGCCCGTCGAACGGCAACTGGTATTTAAATCAAACGGCAGCGGGCTTTACGAGCGCGGCTTTCGGTTCCGGTGCGGACAAAATCGTTCCGGCGGATTACGACGGCGACGGTAAAACCGACCTCGCGGTTTTTCGCGGCGGCATCTGGTATTTGCAGCGCAGTTCGCTCGGATTTACCGGCATCCAGTTCGGCGGTGCCGGCGACCTTCCCGTTCCGGCGGATTACGATGGCGACGGCAAAACCGACCTCGCGGTTTTTCGCCCGTCCAACGGAACCTGGTATATTCAGGCGAGTCGGGCGGGATTTCGCGGCGTGTCGTTCGGACAGTACGGCGACATTCCGATTCCGGCGGATTTCGACGGTGACGGCAAAGCGGACATCAATGTTTTCCGGTCTTCCAACGGCGTTTGGTATCGGCTGAACAGCGGCAACGACCAATTTTACGGAACTTCGTTCGGGCAGAATGGAGATCAACCGCTGGCGGCGGATTTCGACGGCGACGGCAAAGCGGATTTGGCGGTTTTCCGACCTTCCAACGGCGCGTGGTATCGAATTACGAGTTCAAACAATCTGTTTACGGCAACGTCGTTCGGCGGGGCGGGCGATGTGCCGACACCTGCCGATTATGACGGCGACGGCAAAACGGATATTTCGGTTTTCCGTCCCGAAACCGGCGTTTGGTATCGCTATAACAGCGGCAGCGGCGCATTCGTCAGTGACTACTTCGGTGCCGGCGCGGACGTTCCGATTCCCGCCTTTTACCTCCGGTAAATATAATTCAGGGCGAACAAAAAAGGGCGCGATAAATTTATCGCGCCCTTTTTTACTGCCGAAATAATTTTGTGATTATCTCAAAGAAACATCGTCAACGCGGAAAGTTGACGTGATCGAACTGTCCATCGTCGAACGGAATTGCAGTCTGACCGTCTGACCGCGATAAGCGGCGAGATTAAACGACTTTTGCGAATATGAACCGGCGGCGACTTTATCGCGGTTGCTGTAAGTCGCCAGCGTCGTCAAAAGCGTTCCGCTCGTGCTGCGGACTTCGGCATACAAAAAGTCATACGCCGTTGTCGCGCTTTCGCTCGAAGTGACGTTCAGCCAGAACGTCAGATTTCCGGTCGCGTTCGACGGAATCGAAACCGTCTGATACGACTGCCCCGAAACGCTGTTGTTCACGCCGAAATAAATGTAACCCGTTCCGCCGTGCGGATAAGTGCCATTTGCCGTGTAGAATGCGCCCGAACCGGAACTGACCCAAGGCGTAACGCTCGTTTCAAAACCGCCGTTGGAAACCAATTCGCCGCCGCCCGGAGTCGGAGTCGGCGTTGGATTCGGTGTCGGAGTCGGAGTCGGTGAACCACCGGCTAAAAGTGAATAAAGCAACAGATTTGGCGAACCCGCATTGATGCTCGTCAATTTGCCGGATGAAGCTCCGCCGGTTAATGCGTTGCCGACAGTTGCCGGCGAAGCCGAAGGATTATTTTGCAGATAAAGCGCGGCGACACCGACGACGTGCGGCGTTGCCATCGAAGTTCCGCTAATCGTATTGGTTGCCGTATCGTTCGTATTCCAGGACGAAGTGATATTTTCGCCGGGCGCGAAAATATCAAGACAAGTCCCGTAATTAGAGAACGAAGCGCGACTATCGGTATTGGTGGTTGCGCCGACCGTAATCGCCGTCGCCACCCGAGCAGGCGAAGTCGTGCAAGCGTCGGTGTTTGAATTTCCGGCGGCAATGCCGTAGGTTACGCCCGAAGTGATTGAGTTCGAGACCGAAGTATCGAGTGCGCTCGACGCACCGCCGCCCAAACTCATATTCGCCACTGCCGGGCTGACGTGATTCTGCGTTACCCAATCAACGCCTGCAATCACGCCTGAATTACTTCCCGACCCCTGACAATCCAAAACGCGCACGGCGAACAGCCGAACGCCTTTCGCCACGCCGTAAGTCGAACCGCCGACCGTTCCCGAAACGTGCGTTCCGTGTCCGTTGCAGTCAATTCCGTTTTGACCGTCGCCGACGGCATCGAAGCCGACCGAAGCGCGTCCGCCGAATTGAGTGTGCGTAATACGAATTCCGGTATCAATGATATAAGCATTAACGCCGCTTCCCGTCGCCGTATAATTATAATTTCCGTCCATCGGGAGGTCGCGCTGGTCAATGCGGTCAAGTCCCCAAGTCGCGCCCGTCTGCGTCGTGTTGGCGTAAACTACACCGTCTTCTTCAACGTATTTAACGCGCGGGTCTTCGCTTAAAATCGCGGCTTGCTTGGGAGTCATTTCGACCGAAAAACCGTTGATCGCGTGTTTGAAAACACGCTCGACTCTAAAACTGTAACCGAGACTTAATTCGCGGACAACCGCTTCGGCGTTTGAATTACTGCCGCGTTCGCCGGTCGCCCAGTCTTCCAAGACGACTATGTAGCGATTCGGAATCGCATTTTTAGTTTGTCTGAATTTATTTTCCTGACCGTTACTGTGAAACGGCACGATGCTGAAAACGAGAAGCCCAACCAGAGCGATTAAGGCTGAAATACCCAGAATTTTTTTCACTTTGCAAATGCTCCTTATGTTTCTAGAATTTGTAGTTTGCTGATAAGTTATCAAGCCTTGTATATTTAAAAATAACCAAACTACTATCTGAAAATCTCAAGTATCACGGCAGGGAAAATAAAGAACGCTGGAATTCACCGACGAATTGGAAAATTGTAAAAAAATAATTTTGGGAAATGCAGACTTTAATGAATTCCAATCAAAACGTTGTCTTCAAGAATCAAGTTCTCGGCAATCTACAAAGGAAATTTCTTTTTTAAAAAACTGTTTATTCGTCGAAGAAAACTTTTGGAAGTTATTTGTCTACTATTAAAACTATTTCAATAAGTGTCAAGCAAAAAAGTTAAAAATTGTTTTTCAGATGAAAGTTTTTTGAAAAATGTTTTAATCGGCACCGTTTTTTCGTGGAATGAAATCGGCGAGATTCACAAAGTCAGAAACGGGATTTACCAGCGCGGCGGGAAATTGATTTCACTGCTGACCGACTTCGGGAAAATCAACGAGTGTTACCCGGATTTTCACGGCGACAATACCGGCACGATTTTCTACACCGGCGCGGGCAGGCGCGGCGATCAAAAACTCGATTCACCCAATCGAGCGATGTTCAACGCCGTCGAATCGGCGCATTTTGTCCCGCTTTTCAATAAATTAGCCGTCGGACGCTGGGAATTTTTAGGTTTTTGGCGCGTAACCGAAGGGAAGTATATTCACGACGAAGAGCAGAAGCGAATGGTTTGGAAGTTTAAATTGTGGAGGAAAAACGACAATCTGACTTAAACAAAAAAACGCGGCTGGAAATCGTTCCAGCCGCAAGTCTTTTTCAGACCAGAGGAGAAGAGAGAAAATTAAGGCAAAAGTAAAAACCGGGCGAACCTTCTTAAATTAGCGATTGTTGAGGGCGGGAAACTTTTAATCCGCCTGAAAATTACTGATTGACGAGGCGCATTCTGCCGTCTGCCAGGCGAATCGCCAGCGCGCTGCGTTCCAGACTCGTCAACGGCGCGGAATCTTTCTTTTCCAGTTTAACGGCTTGTTTCTCGCTGACCTGACGAATGGTTTTGACGAAATTCGGGTTGGTAATCGAACTGTAGCGAGCCGAAATGCGCCGAACATATTCCTGTGTTTCCCGATACGGCGGAATTTGATTGCCGTATTTCATCACCGCGCCTTCGCCCGCGTTATAACCGGCGAGCGCGAGATTGACATCGCCGCCGAATTTATCGAGCAGCCAGCGCATATATTTGATGCCGCCTTCGATATTCTGCTTCGGATTGTAAATATCGGTGACACCCAAACGAATCGCGGTCGCGGGCATCAACTGCATCAAACCGCGCGCGCCTTTGTAGGAAGTCGCCTTTAATTTGAACGATGATTCCTGGTGCATCTGCGAATAAATCAGCAGCGGATCAATGTTGTAACGCGCCGCCGAATTGACGATATACGAATCAATCGTCGCGTCGCCGGTCGTAAATCCGTTCATCCCTTTGCCCGCCGCCATCGCTAATTTCGTATAGACGATTGGCTGAACATCGTATTTCAAAACGTAATTCCCATTTGCCGGAGTTGTTTTTCGAGCAACGGCGGCGGTTTTTTTGACCAGTTTTTGTTTTCCGGCGGACAGCATCGGCGCGATGGTCGGCATCACGACTTCGACACCGTGCCGCGTGTCGAAATTATCGAAGGTTCGAGGACGATTTTGAGCGGCGGTCGGGACGGCTAAAAGTCCGAGAGCGCAAAGATAAAAGAATTGTTTTTTCATTTCGAGATACAGGATTTTCGATGGATAAAATTCCGAGCTTGGTTAGCCGTTCGGAAGATTCAGTTTGAAGTCGGCATCGGTTAATCAGCGCAGATTTTGCTGTGCGTTACTATTTAAATAATGGTAAAGAAATGATTATTCCAGAAAATTTTGAACATAAGTAAACAATTTTTTGCAATCGCAATAGTTTACTAACGAAAAGATTATTCGTCGTAATTTCGATAATCGGAATTTCCGAAAATCCGATTTTAGCTTGTGAAGGCGGACGGGAAATTGCTAAAATCGAAACTCGAACCAAGACAGTATTCCGGGAGTGAAACAAAAATGAGAAGATTAAGTTTTTTAGTCGCCGCCGTTATGATGATTACCGCGTTAATTTCGTTCGGCAGCGTCAGCGCGAAAGACGGTTTGGCGGTCGGCGCGAAATTGGAGAATTTCAAGTTGGCGGACGCGAACGGCGTATCAAAATCCCTCGATGATTTGAAAGGCAAAAACGGCGCGATTCTCGTTTTTCTTTCGACGCAATGCCCGGTCGTCAAAGGCTACAACGAAAGAATCGTCAAATTAGCCGACGATTATGCGGCGAAAGGCATCAACGTCATCGGCATTAATGCCAACGCGACGGAGATGCCGGAGAAAATTAAATCTCACGCCGCCGAAAATTATAAATTTCCCGTTTTGATTGATAAAGGCAATGTTTTAGCCGATCAAATCGGCGCGAATGTGACACCGGAAACCTTCTATTTGAACGAGAAAAACATTCTCGTTTATCACGGCGCGATTGACAATGACCGCTCCGGGCAAAATGTCTCGATGAACTTTTTGCGCGATGCTCTGGATGCCGGTCTCGGCGGCAAAACGGTGGCGAAAAACACGACCAAAGCCTTCGGCTGTTCGATCAAAAGAGTAGAAAAAAACTAAAACTCTTCAATGAATATCAAAAAAACGTCTAATAAAAACCGGAGCGCACGAGCGAGTTTACTTTTTCGCGCGGCTTATTTATTCGCCGAATCAGCATTGTTGATTTTCGCCGTTGGCTCCGTTTTTATTTTTCCGTCAAAAACTGCCGCGCAAACGAAAAAAGCGAAGTCTAAAGCCTCTGCGCCGAAAGTTAAGGCGAGTCCGAATCTGCCGAAAGTTACGCAAATTAACGAAGCGGCGTTGAAAAATCTTTTGAAACCGAACGGCAAACCGCTCTTAATAAATTTTTGGGCGACGTGGTGCGATCATTGCCGCGAAGAGTTTCCCGATCTGGTCAAAATCGGCGCGGATTATCAAGGCAAAATTGATTTAATTACGATTTCACTGGACGAACTTTCGGAAATTGACAACGACGTGCCGAAATTTCTCGCTGCAATGAAGGCGCAAACGCCCGGCTATTTGTTGAAAGTCCCGGATGAAGGCGCGGCAATCGCCGTCGTTTCAAAAGATTGGCAGGGCGGTTTGCCGTTCACGATTCTGTTTAACGCCGACGGCGCGGCGGTTTACGGCAAACAAGGAAAATTCAACACCGCTTTTCTGCGAAACGAAATCGAGAAGACTCTGCGCGTTCCGGCGACGGCGGAAACGGTGAAATAAAACGAAAATCAATCAAGTCACGAGTTACGTAGTTGAAAAAAATTAACCGGATAGACCGGATGAGCAAGATAAAAAAGAGCGGCTGAGTTGTTTGATAATCCTATTTTCCTGTCCATCCGGTTAATTTTTCAACTGCGTAACTTCTATCAGAAATACCTTTCCAATATGAAATTCAAAATTCTCAGTCACGCTGGAATGATGGTTGAATCTCACGGCAAAACGCTGTTGTTCGATCCCTGGCTGGTCGGTTCGTGTTACTGGCGCAGTTGGTGGAATTTCCCGGAAATTGACCGCGCCGAAATCAAGGACATTAAACCGGACTTTATTTATCTGACGCATCTGCACTGGGATCATTTTCACGCGCCTTCGCTGCGGCTTTTCGACCGCGAGGTCACTTATCTGGTGCCGAAAATTCCCGGCACGAGAATGGTGCGCGATTTGAAGTCGTGCAAATTCAACAACATCGTCGAAATCGGACACGGCGATAAGTTCGAGCTTTGGGAAAATTGTTTTCTCCACTCGTTTCAATTCGGACTTTTCGCCGCCGATTCGGTCGCGGTTTTGAGCGATGGCGAGACGACGCTTCTGAACGCCAACGACTGCAAAACTTTCGGCTTGCCGCTGAAACAAATCACGAATCGTTTTCCGAAAGTTGATTTTTGTTTTCGCAGTCATTCGAGCGCGACACCGATTCCCTACACGATTAAAGATTACAAAGAGAAATTCCCGGAACTTCGCACGGCGCAGCAATACGTTGACGAATTCACGAGTTTTTCCCTTGCCGTCGGCGCGAAATACGCCGTGCCGTTTGCCAGCAATCATTGTTTTCTGCACAAAGAAACCGTCCAATTCAACGATACGGGGGTTAATCCGCAGATGGTCGCCGACTTTTACAATTCCGATCCGCAGGCGAAAGCGCAAAAAAGCGAATGCGTGATAATGGTTCCGGGCAGCAGTTGGGACCGCCGGACGGGATTCGATTTGAAGACCTTCGATTATTCGCGCAAAGACGAAATTATCGTTGAAATGCAGGCGAAATACGCCGACAAACTCGAACAGCAATACGAAAAGGAGGAGAAAACCAAGGCGAGCTTCAAGGCTTTTGAAAGATATTTTAGAAACTTTTTAAACAGCGTGCCGCGCCTCGTCCGCAAAAAACTGCTGCCGAAACTTGTTTTCAAAGTCGAAGATGCGGATGGCGAGCATCTCTGGCTGCTCGACGCGCCGAACAATAAAATCGAAGAATTGAATGAATCGGTTTATTCGGACATCGTGATTCGCGTTCCGGCAATCGTCATCAACGACTGTGTTCGGCGAAAAATGTTCTCGGTCTGGTCGGCTTCCAAGCGTTTGGAAATCGAACTGAACGACGACCAGGGTTTGTCGAAACTGCAAGGTCTGTTGGGATTTTTAGACTTTTACGAAAACGAAGGTTTGCCGCTGAAAACCAATTTCTCGCGGCGCAACCTTCCGATTTGGCTGTCGCGCTGGCGCGAAGCCGTCGAAGCCGTCCGACTGGTTTTCGTTTATAAAATCCTGCGCCGCAAATTCGTCATCAGCGAGCTTTACACGAACGGCAAAAAAGCACCGGCATCGCTCAGCGAAGCGTAATCGAAGCGGCATCTTTGCAATTGCTGCCGCTTTTACATTTCTCGTGTAAAATCATCGTAATGACCGAAACTCTGAAAGATGTTGACTGCGATTTATGCGGTTCGGCTGAAAAAATCCTTGTTAAAACCGAAGACGATTACCCGATTTCGCGCTGTCGAAATTGTTCGCTGATTTACGTCAGCCGCATTCCGAACATCGAAGAAGGCAAAGTCATCGGCGAGTATTACGAAGGAACGGCGGCGGAAATCGAAGCCTCAAAATGGCGTTACCAGGACGTTTCAGAATACCTCGTCGCGGAAATCAATAAACTTCACGAACGAAAAGGCGCACTGCTCGATGTCGGCTGCGGCTACGGCTTTTTTCTGCTCGCAGCCAAGCGCAGCGGCTGGCAGGTTTTCGGCACGGAACTCTCGCACATCGCCGTCAATTACGCCCGCGAAAAACAAAATCTGCCGGAGGTTTATTTTTCGGATTTGTCCGACATTGAATTTTCGGTTGATAAATTCGACGCGATAAATTTGACGAATGTTCTCGAGCACGTTCCCTCGCCAACCGTCATTTTAGATAATTGCGCGTCAAAATTAGCGGCGGGCGGTGTGCTGCTGATTCGCGTTCCGAATATGGATTTTCATAATCTGAAAGAAAAATTCAGCCCGCTAATCAGATTTCTAGGTTTGGGCAAAGGCGGCGAACTGACTTATCTGGCGACCAAGCCGCCGCTTCATTTGATCGGCTACACTTCGCGGACGATGGAAAAGTATTTCGCCAAAGCCGGGCTGGAAACAATCGAAGTCAAGCCTTCGGAGTTGAGTGCGATGGCAAAACGAAGCGTTGTTTTCCGCGTTTTCGAGGCGTTCGTGCAGGTGCTTTACACAATCTCCTTCCGCCGCATCAATATCTCGCCGACGCTGCTGGCGATTGCCGTTAAGCGAACGTAAACCACCGATTTTGTAAAATTCGGGTAATTCGGGCGCGGAGTTCAACTGAAAATCCGCGCCTTTTCTATTTTCTATACAATAAGTTCGACATCAACCGGCTAAAAAGCTAAAATGACAATTTCATTTTTCACACTCGAACAAAACCGATGAACGAAAATATAATCACTCCCGAAATCGTCGCGCAGCACGGTTTGACCGCCGCAGAATATCAAAAGGTTCTGGAGATAATGGAGCGCGAACCGACGATGACGGAACTCGGTATTTTTTCGGTGATGTGGTCGGAGCATTGCAGTTATAAATCTTCGAGAGTTCATTTAGGACGATTGCCGACGACCGGCGAGCGCGTGATCGTGCCGCCGGGCGAAAACGCCGGAGTCGTGGACATCGGCGACGACTGGTGCGTCGCCTTCAAAGTCGAATCGCACAATCACCCAAGTTTTATCGAACCGTTTCAGGGCGCGGCGACCGGAGTCGGCGGCATTCTGCGCGATGTTTTTACGATGGGAGCGCGTCCGATTGCGGCGATGAACAGCTTGCGGTTCGGTAAACTGGACGATGCGAAACACGGTCGCCGCAACCAGGCGATTTTAAAAGGCTGCGTGGACGGCATCGCGCATTACGGCAATTGTTTCGGCGTTCCGACCGTCGGCGGCGAAGTCGTTTTCGACGAAGCGTATAATCTGAATCCGCTGGTCAACGCCTTTGCTTTGGGACTGGTTCGCAAAGATCAGATATTTTTCGGAAAAGCCGAAGGCATCGGCAATCCGGTTTTATACGTCGGGGCGAAAACCGGGCGCGACGGCATTCACGGCGCGACGATGGCTTCGGCGGAATTTGACGAAGCCGCGCTGGAAAAACGCCCGACGGTGCAGGTCGGCGACCCGTTTTTGGAAAAATTATTACTGGAAGCCTGTCTCGAAGCGATGCGTTCCGGGGCGATTGCCGGCATTCAGGATATGGGCGCGGCGGGTTTAACCTCGTCGTCGGTCGAGATGGCATCACGCGCCGGAACCGGTTTGGAACTCGATTTAACCCTGGTGCCGCAGCGCGAAACGGGAATGACGGCGTATGAAATGCTGCTGTCGGAATCGCAGGAACGAATGTTGATCGTCGCTAAATCCGGGCGCGAAAAACAGGTCGTGGATATTTTCAAAAAATGGGATTTGGATGCGGTGGTGATCGGCAGAGTCGTCGAAGGCAATCGCCTGAAAGTTTTCCATCACGGCGAACTCAAAGCCGATATTCCGGTTGATACCGTGACGGATGCCGCGCCGAAATACAATCGTTTGATGAAAAAAGTCGAGAGTCGAGAGTCGAGAGTCGAGATCAAGAAAGCTCTCGACTCTCGACCCTCGACCCTCGACTTTCCCGACGCTTTGCGAAGATTGCTCGCTTCGCTGAACATTTGCTCGAAGCGTTGGGTTTACGAGCAGTATGACACGATGGTGCGGACGAATACGGCGGTTTTGCCGGGCGCGGACGCAGCGGTCGTTCGCATCAAGGAAACGCGGCGAGCGGTTTCGATGTGTTTGGACGGCAACGGGAAATTTTCGGCGATCAATCCGCGAGAAGGCGCGAAACTGATCGTTGCCGAAGCTGCGCGAAACAACGTCTGCGTCGGCGGCACTCCGATTGCCGTGACGAATTGTTTGAACTTCGCCTCCCCGGAACGCCCGGAGGTGATGTGGTCGTTTTCCGAGACGATTGACGGCATCGCCGAAGCCTGCGAAGCTTTCGGAACGCCGGTTATTTCGGGCAATGTTTCGTTTTACAACGAAACCGAAGGGCGCGGAATTCTGCCGACTCCGACGATTGGAATGGTCGGCTTGATCGAAGATACGCGAAAAATCATCACCGGCGGTTTCAAAGCGGAAGGCGACCTGATCGCGCTTTTAGGCAAGACGAAAGACGATTTGGCGGCGAGCGAATTCGCCCGGACGATTCTCGGTTTGACGACCGACGAATTGATTGCAAACGGCATCGTGCCGATGATTGACCTCGATTTGGAAAAGCGTGTGCAAATGACCTGTTTGAAATTGGCGGATGAATTTTTGCTGAATTCGGCGCACGACTGCGCGGACGGCGGGCTTGCCGTCTGCCTCGCCGAAAGCTGCTTCTCGTCTTTGAATCGAAAAGCCGTCGGCGCGGAAATCGAGTTGACCGACGAAGATTTGCCAGCCGAAAGTCTGCTTTTCGGCGAAACGCCGTCGCGCATCGTCGTCAGTTTCGCGGCTGACAAATTGGAAAACATCGAAACGACGGCGCGGGAAAATAATTGCCCGTTTCAAATTATCGGGAAAGTTTCGGGTGAGAATTTGAAGATTGTCATAAATGGAGCGGCGGCGGTCGCGGCTTCAGTGGCGGAACTTGAGAACGCCTGGATAAAATCGCTGGAAAATCAACTGGAAAATTGAGTAACCGAATGAACAATTTTGAAGAACTTATCAACAATCTCGATTTGAAACTTTTCGAGAAAATCAACAGTCAATCGGACGACGCGGACAAACAATCGCTGCTCGCGTGTCAATCGGCGGTGCGCGGGTTAAAGCCGGATTACAATTATCTGGAAATCGGTTCGTATCTCGGCGGCAGCATCCAGCCGCATTTGCTCGACCCGAATTGCGCCAAAATTTTCTCGATTGACAAACGCCCGCTGGTGCAGCCGGACGAGCGCGGCATAGATTACGTTTATCGAAATAATTCGACGGCGCGAATGTTAAAACTGCTCAAAGAAGTCGCTCCCGAACAGATTGATAAAATCACGACTATTGACGGCGACACGCGCAGTCTTGATCCGGCGCAGATTTCCGACAAAATGCAGCTTTGTTTTATTGACGGCGAACACACGGATTCCGCCGTTCTGTCGGACTTCAAGTTTTGCCTGAACGTGCTGGACAAATCGGGGATGATACTTTTTCACGATGCCGAAATAACTTATAACGGCATCGCCGCCTGCATCAAATATCTCGAAGAAAACTCGATAAAATTTCGCGCCTACAATTTGCCGGTGGTGGTTTTCGCCATCGAAATCAACGATTTTCCGGCGCACAAAAACCCGTCCGTGCTGGAACGGCTTTTGAATAATCACGTCGGCTACCTGTTTTCTTTGCAGTTCAACGATTATTACCGGCAATTTTCCAACAAAAAAGCTTTTCGTCTCTATCGCCGATTAGTGACGAAATGGCGCGGCGGCAGCAATCTGAACGTCTCCGAATAAACCGGCGGCGGGATAGGATTGTAATGTTTGAAATTTTAATTTTTCGCCTTCGTTCAGAGTCCAAAATTCAGTTTGCCTTCTTTGCCCGCGAAGCGCGGCGAAGAAACACGCTCAAGCGTGAACTCTGAACGAAGGCGAAAACTTGATCGTCAAAATAAAAACTGCGAATTACCGATTTTGTATTTCAAGAAAAAACAATGGCGAAAATGAATCAAGCGGGCGTTTATCTGCACATTCCATTTTGCCGTTCGCGCTGTTCGTATTGCGATTTTGCGACGGACGTTTATAAAAACGCGGCAATCGTCGAAGGTTACGTTGACGCGCTCGTCAAAGAAATTTCAAATTTCGAGTCCGAACCTTGCGCTGACACGATTTATTTCGGCGGCGGAACGCCTTCGCTCCTTTCGGCGCGCCAACTCGCACGTCTTTTGAAAATCGTCCGCGAAAAATTTGCCGTTTCCGATGACGCAGAAATTACGATTGAAATGAATCCAGCGACGGCGACGCTCGAAACTTTGAAGGGTTACAAAAATCTCGGCATTAATCGCGCCAGTTTCGGAGCGCAGACTTTCGACGACGCGGAACTAAAAAGATTAGGACGAAAACACACGGCAAACGACGTGCGCGAGACGATTGAGCTTTTGCGGCAAGCCGGATACGAAAACGTCGGTTTCGATTTAATCGCCGGTCTGCCGCGCCAAACCGTCGCCGACTGGGAACGCAACCTTAAAGAAGCGTTGGATTTGCAGCCCGACCATCTTTCGCTTTACCTGCTCGAAATCGTTCCGGGAACGCCGCTCGCCGAACAGCTTCGCACCGGACGACAGCCGCTGCCGGACGAAGATGCGGCGGCGAAAATGTATGAAATACTAGTCGAAACGGTTTCCCGAAAAGGTTTCGTGCAGTATGAAATCTCGAACTTTGCGCTTCCCGGTTACGAATCAAAACACAACTCGAAATACTGGACGCTCGATCCGGTTTACGGTTTCGGCTGTTCGGCGCATTCGATTGATGCCGCCAATGTGCGCTATTCCAACGAGCGCGACACGGCGAAATACGTCGCGCTGATCGAGCAGGGAAATTCGGCAATCGTTCATCGTGAAAAAATTGATGCCGCGTCGGAGTTCGTTTTTCTCGGTTTGCGGCTGGCGCAGGGAATTGATCTGAACGATTACCACAAGCGTTTCGGCGCGGATTTAATCGAAAATCACCGGGCAGAGTTGCGGCGTTTGAAGGATTTCGGCTTGATCGAGTACGACGAAGACCGTCTGAAACTAACCGGAAAAGGCTTTTTGTTTTCCAACGAAGTTTTTGAGGCGTTCGTTTAGAGCGTGTTTGGAAAGTCATTCGGGCGGCGAGTTGGCAGCCTAATTGTACATTTCGCATTCGGCATTTTTAATTTTTATCCGGTCTGATATTACGCAACGCGACATAAACGATGTAATTTCAATACCTTACTAAAGTTTTCATAGTAAAAGTAGATTGCCAATAATGAGGAAACTCAACTTAAGTGATTCTATAAATCGTTGTATTTCAACACTTAGTTTTTTCTATCAAAATGGTATCCAATCTACTTTTGATAAAATAGGAACTGGAACATATTGGAAAGACTAGACTTAACTGTCTTTGCGTAATATCAGTCCGGTAAAAATTAAAAATGCCGAATGCGAAATGTAAAATTGCCGGTCTTTTTTGAATTTCCGAACACACTCCCGGAGGTTTGCTTTTCCGTCCCAGCAATTTCTATAATTTTCAGAGAAATAAAATTATGCCGATTTACGAATATAAATGTTCGGAGTGTGGAAATCACCTCGAAAAAATGCAGAAAATTTCCGACGCGCCGCTGACCGTCTGCGAGGTTTGCGGCGGGAAGTTGGAGAAACAATGGTCGCTTTCGGGAATTCAATTCAAAGGCGCGGGCTGGTATGTCACCGATTATTCCAACAAATTGAAAGAACCGGGAGCCGCCAAGTCGGAGCAACCGGGAACATCGGGAAAATCAGAAGCCGCCGACCAATCCGAAAAGACGGAAAATAAAATGGATAAAACGGAGAAATCGGAAAAAACTTCCGCCGCCGAATCAACCGCCAAGACCGAAAGCGCATCAAAGCCGACAAGCGATACAGCGAATTCTAAAAAGGAAACGACGGCGGCGAAAGATTGAGGTTTTCAAAATGATGAAAGATTCGGCGATACGGTTTGGCGGGCTGATTTTGATTTTAGCGGCGAGTTTCATCGGTGCTGAAGCGCAGTCGCGCCGCAATTCGGCGGTCACGATTGACGCGGAAGGCACGATTTTGAGCGTCGTTGCTTCGCGCACGACCGCCTCGAAAGAGCCGATCAAACCGGAAAATGTTTTTCTTTATGAAAACGGCATCGAGCAGAAAATCAAAAATTTCAGCTTCGATCCGTCGCCCGCCAAAATCGTTATTCTCGCCGATAACTCGCTGACCGTCCACGCCGATCTCGACGCGCTGAAAAAAGCGGCGATGGAATTTGCGTATGAGATTTTCGACGGCGACCAGCTTTTCATCGTCGGTTACGACGAGAAGCCGGAAATCATCCAGGAATGGACGGACGACGCGAAGAAAATCGCCGCCTCGCTCGGCACTTTCCGAAAAAAGGGCAACGCATTTTTGTTCGATTCGCTGAACGCGACGATGAATGAAATTCTGCTGCCGCTGATGCCCGGAACGCGTAAAACCGCCGTCGTCTTAATCAGCGACGGACTCGACCGGGGAAGCAAAACCACTTTCGATAAACTTCTTGGCGAACTGCAAAATCAAAACATCACGGTTTACGCCCTGCAAATTCCCGACCGCACCGGCGGCGCGTATCGGCGCAATCAGCCGAAAGCCGGGCAGGTGATCGAGCAGTTGGCGGAAGGCACGGGCGGGAAAGTTTTCCCGATTGAAGAGGCGAACGCCGCCGCTAAATTTATCTGCGACGAACTCAAACGAAATCGCTACCTGCTTTCTTATTCGCCGGTCAACACTTCTTCCTACGATGCCAAGCGCGTTTTTCTGATCGCCGATGAAGGAATTTCCATCCGCACTAAAAATTTGCAGCCGCCGAACGTGAAATAGACGAGAAATAAAAAGTGGGAAATGAGAAATGAAAAGTGGGAGGTGAGATTGACGAATTTACGCTCCGTATCTCATTTGTCATTTCTCACCTTTTATTTCTCATTTGCCGTGTTTGGCGTTTGAAGGCGTAAAAAAATCGTTAATTTCTGTATAATAATCCGACACATTTTATTTTCCCGTTGAAACGAAAAAAGGAGCAAGCCTGTGAACGAATCTGATTTTCCTAAACCGCCGAACGACGACAAACACGATTGGGGCAAAACCAATTTCAAACATCCGTCGCAGCCGCCTGCCGACGATTGGGGCAACACGGTGGCGAACGTGCGGACGGACGACGCGGATTTCGGCAAGACTTTTATGCCCGGTTCGTCAAACGCGCCGAAAACTCCCGATTGGGGAATTTCGCAGGCGAGCATCAAACTTCCGGGCAATGAAGATTTCAGCGGCAATGCCGATAGACACGGCAGCGGCGGCGGAAACGATTTCGGCGCGACGACTCCTTATTTTCGACTGCCCGATGCCGAGCGCGCCAAATATGAAAATGTTCCGCTCACGCCGACGCAGGAAGCCGCCAAACAAAAGGAAGCGGACAAACAAAAAGGCGGTGTGCCGTCGTGGGTTTGGGTTTCCGGCGGACTGGCGGCGATGTTCGTTTTCTCAATCGCCGTTCTACTGCTCGCGTGGTTTTTTATCCTGGGAAAAAGCGGCTATGTCGCCACCGTGAAAGGTGCGCCGGCGGGCAGCAATGTCTTAATTAACGGCGCGTATTGGGGAACGACCGCCGAAGACGGCTCGATAAATTTATCGTCGCTCAAAGCGGGCGAAATCAAAAAAGTCGAAATCAAACATCCGAATTGGTTATGCCGTGAAGAAACCGTGAAAGGCGAAAACGGTGTCAAACCCGCGCCGATTATCGCGCAGTGTAAACAGGTCGCCAAGGTCAGCACCGAATGCGTCAGCATCAAAGCCGGGGCTTACGACATCGCGGAAAAATGCGCGAATAAGGCTTTGGACGAATTGCCGAACGATTTTTCGGTGGATCAGTTGCTGGCGGCGATGAATCTTTATATCATCCAGTTTGCCAGCGGAAAATTTGATATTCCGCCGCGCAATATGGTGTTTTTGGAACGCGCTTCGGGTTATATGAAAAAGCTGCCGCCGACTATCGTCGTCGAAGTCGGCGGTCATACCGACAGCGACGGCACGGACGAAGCCAACAAAATACTGTCGGACAATCGCGCCAAAGCCGTCAAATCCGCGCTCATTCAATTCAGCGTCAAACCGGAGGCTTTAACCGAAAAAGGCTACGGCGAATCAAAACCGAAAACGACTAACGAGACCGAAGACGGAAAATTTCAAAACCGGCGCATCGAATATACGGCGGTCAAATAGGTTTCGGGTTTCAGGTTCAAGGTTTCAGGTTTCAGGTTTTAGGTTCAAGGTTTCAGATTCAGAGTTATCGGACAAATTAATTTGAGAGTGTGAAACCGAAACCAGAAACCCAAACGAACATTGCAAGCGATTTGATAATATGTGAAAATTCACTATAGAAATAAGTTATTTACAGAGCAGGAGATTTCCCAAAGTGAATTCAGAACTCGAAAAGTTGATCGCGTTGCAAAAGACGGACACCAACATCCGCAAACTAAAAAAAGCCATCGAAACGGCAGAAGAGAGGCGTGCAATTATCGAACGAGAGTTTGAACGGCACGCCTCTTCTATTAGAGAAATACAGGCGGTGCGCGACAAAGCGAACGCCGGACGCGCCGATTTAGAACGGCAAATCGCCGAAAACAAAACTTACCTCGACCGCGCCACCCGCAATTTAAAAGGCTCGCAAAATCAAAAAGAGTATGAAACGGCGATGCGCGAAACCGATGCTTTGCAAAAGCAGATTTCCACGCTGGAAACGCAGGTTCTGGAGCGAATGACGGAGATCGAGGAAGTCGAAAAAATTCTGGCGGAACGCTCTGAGGAAATAAATTCGCTCGAATCGAACCGGGCAAACGCCGTCTCGGATTTTGAAAAAGGACTCGCCGCCGACCAAAAAGAACTCGAAAAGGAATTAAAAAGTCGCCACGCCGTTTTCACCACCTTGCCCGCGCAGATGGCTGCCGTTTACAACCGGATGGCGCAGCGCAGCCGCGACGGAATCGCCGTTGCCGAAGTGATCGGCGGTTCGTGCAGCGCGTGTTTTATGAAACTGCGCCCGCAAATGCAGGTCGAACTGAAAACCACCGACCGCATTATGACGTGCGAAAACTGCACCCGAATTCTATACGTCGCAACCGAACCGCAAGCCGCCGCGCAGGATGTGTGAATAGCCTTTTTGCAATATAATCGAGTTTTTATCCGCTTTTATCCGGCTGCTCGGCGGATAAATTTTTCCTGTAATTTAGAAAATTTCATCAAAACAAAATGGCAGAACAAACAACCGTCTCCGATATTTTTCGCCGCGCTCTGGAGATGCGAACGGCGAATCCGAATGCTTCATATAAAGATGTCAAAGCGCAAATCGTCAGCGAATTCGGCGGCAAGGCGTTTCCGAAAACCGCTTATTTGACAATTCCCGAATACGACAACATCGCGCCCGAAGAAGATTGGACTGCCGGGTTGCCGGTTGTTCTGCGCGGCATTCAAACCGAAGATTGGGCGGAAATCGCGCACGGCATTATTATTTCCCTGGAACAGGTGGAAAATTACCCGAAGGAATCGGGCAGGGAAGACGCGCCCGAAAAAGAATGGCGCAACCGGCACAAGGGAATCGCCGAAGCCGAAGAGAAAAATTTGTCCAAATGGATGCCCGCCGATTTGATGAACATCGCCAAGCGCAATGTGAAAAGTTGATTTTCGCCTAACACGAAATTATCAAACCTCCGCAGATTATTATGAAAAAGCATATTTTCTATTTTTCGGTCGCGGCGGCAGCTTTTGCGGTCGGGATCATTTTTTCCGGTTTTTGGCTGATTAATTTCTTTTTGCTCAAATCAATTGACAGCAGCGAAACAGGTAATAATTTTACTCAGGTCGAACGAATTGAAAGTAGCGAACAACCTTTAAAAATCTCCCGTCCAAGCGTTATCGCCTGCGGCAAAGATAGTTTTGGAAACGCCGCTTCGTTTTCGAGCTACACGACATCTGACGGTGCATCGGTAAACTCGACTTTGGTTTACGGTTTGAAATCTGAAAAAGCGGTGCGGAAAAGACTGCGGCAGGAAACTAAAAATGCCGTGAAAATTATCGAGTTATCACCCAATTTGGATTATTGGCAAAGGAAGATCGGAGAAAAAGCGATTGCTCAATTTAAGGACAAATTTGTCTTGGTAAAATATCATAAAGAAGCGTCGAAATACAGCGAAGGTTTTCAAAAGTCCATTATAGAAACTTCGACTTTGCAACAGGCGATTGACATTGACAAAGAACAGGTATCTTCGGCTAACAGTCTTATTGTCAATAAATAAAAATGTTAATTTCATAATGGAAAAACAAGCCATCGTCGTTTTGACGACCGTTTCCAACGACGCGGAAGCCGAAACGTTGGCGCGGGCAATCGTCGAATCGAAACTCGCCGCCTGCGTCCAGATTCTGCCGCCGATGCAGTCGGTTTATTTTTGGAAAAACGCGATTCGGTTTGATTCGGAACATTTGCTTTTAATCAAAACCCTCGCCGCCAAATTTGATGAACTACAATCTTTTATCCAAGCGAACCACAGCTACGACACGCCCGAAATTATCGCTTTACCCGCGAGCGCAGTTGCCGAAAACTATCTTGATTGGATGAAAGATTATTTGAGCAGTTAATTGGTTATGACCGTCAAACTCGCCGACATTCTCGATGCCAGAGAAACGCTGAAAGATATTATTCTGCCGACTCCGATGCTGGCGGACGCGAAACTTTCGGGCGAAGTCGGCGCGGATGCCTTTCTGAAAGCTGAATGTCTGCAAATCAGCGGTTCGTTTAAGATTCGCGGGGCGTATAACAAAATTGCGCGGCTGACGACAGAAGAAAAACGGCGCGGCGTGATCGCCGCGTCCGCCGGAAATCACGCGCAGGGCGTGGCACTCGCCGCCCAACTTCACCACATCAAAGCCGTCATCGTCCTGCCGAAATTTGCGCCTTTGACCAAAGTCATCGCCACCAAAAGCTACGGCGCGGAGGTCGTGCTGTTCGGCGAAACCTTCGACGATGCTTTCGCCCATTCCAAAGAATTACAGGCGCATCACGGCTACACTTATATTCACGCTTTTGACGACGAACTCGTGATCGCCGGACAGGGAACTATCGGCTTGGAAATCGCCGAAGCCGCGCCGCAGACGACCGTGATCGTCGTCCCAATCGGCGGCGGCGGCATCATTTCGGGGATTGCGATTGCGGCGAAAAGCCTGCTGCCGAACGTTCGCGTCGTCGGCGTGCAGGCGGCGAACTGCGCCCCGATGAAAAGCTCGGTCGCCGCCGGTCAAATCGTTCGCGTCGAAGCGTCGGAGACTATCGCCGACGGCATCGCCGTCAAACGTCCGGGTGCGTTGACGATGCCGATAATCCGCGAATTCGTGGACGAAATCGTCACCGTTTCCGAAGACGAAATCGCCCGCGCCATTTATTTCTGCATCACGAACAACCGCCTCGTCGTCGAAGGCGCAGGCGCGGCGGGACTCGCGGCTTTGCTGGCAAACAAAATCAAACTTGACGCGGACGACACGGTTTGCGCGGTGTTGTGCGGCGGCAACATTGACGCGAATCTGCTGGCGCGGATTCTCGAACAGGTTCTCGTCCGGCAGGGACGTTATATTTTTCTCAAACTTCTCGTTCCAGACCGCCCCGGAACGCTCGCGCCGCTGCTCAATCACGTCGCCGATTCGGGTGCCAACGTCATCGAGGTTTATCACAAACGGGCGATGTGGCTTGCGCCTTTAGGCAGAGTCGGCATCGAAATGCTGCTCGAAGTGCGCGACGAACAACACGCCCGCGAAGTTACTCAGCATCTCGAAACGGTCGGCTATCACGTCGAACGCGAAGGCGTGGGCGATTGGAGTTAAAAACCGGCGATAAATAGTTTTAATCGGTCAGCGGAGTTTGATTTTCAAATTGAAGCTGATGCCGTTGACGTTGACCGGGCGCGTGTCGCTGCGAAGGTAGGCGATGTCAATTGAGGTTTGGCGATTGAGGCGGCGCGTGATGCCCGCGTAGAATTCGTTTTGGAACCACGATTTTAAACGCCAATCGTAATAGCCTTCGTCGGAAATAAAAGGTGAAAATAATTCCTTTTTGTTAAATTTTACGGGGCGGCTGACTTGAATTCGCTGCCGGTAAAGATTTAAATCAATTCTGCCTCTGCGGAAACGATGCTCGAACAAATTCCGGTCGCGGAAAGAGAAGTCGTGAAAGGTTTTTGAAAACGTCGCGCCGACATCCAAACGGGTTTCAAAGCGGGGCGTATTTTTGACGATCTCGTCCCGGCGATACAAAACGCCGGTTAATAAAGACAGATGGCGGTTGACCCGCCAGTCCAGCGTCGCGCCCGTCCGGTTATCGAGAAAATCCAAACTGCTCCTGCCGATGCGAAGAACGCCGTTGAAGGTCGCCGTCATTTTATCAATGCTTTTGCCCTTCGCGTCTCTGCCTTTTAACAGCGGCACCAGCAATTGAATCTCATTCCACGATTGAAACCTGGACGGCAGCGGCGCGGTTTGCGAAAAACCGGCGATGCAGGATAGGAAAACAATCGGCAGAACGTAAAAAAAACGCATTTGATCTCGATGCTAACAAAGGTATTAAAGAAATGTTACAAACAGCATAAAAGCATCTGCGGAAAACAGCAACACCAGGGCGGAAAACAAAAAGCGTGAAAATCGGAATTATGCCGACCGTTCACGCTCTTTATTTAAGGCATCGAGTTTCGGCTATCTTTTGATTAAATCTTCGGTGTAAAGCTGGCGGTAAACGCGGTAATTGTTCATTACTTTGAAAACGTAATTTTTCGTTTCGGCGAAACCGACTTCCGAGGCGAAAACACCCGCGTCTTTCGGATTCGAGCGATTGAGCCAGCGGGCGGCGTTGTCTTCGCCGCCGTTATACGAAGCGGCGATGGCTTCGTAAAGTCCGCCGAATTGGTTTTTCAGGTCGGCGAGATATTGGCTGCCGATGGCGATGTTGACCGGCGGCTGATAAAGATCGTCGGCTTGCAGCGCGGAAAAACCGGCTTGTTGGTTGTATTTAATGGCGGTGTCATAGACGAGTTGGAGCAGACCGCGCGCGGCGGACGGCGATTTAGCGTTAGCGCGGAAACTCGATTCCTGTTTCATAATCGCTAAAACGAAACGTGGGTCAATGTTTTTAGTTGCAGCGTATTTTAATAATTCGGCGCGGTAGAGAACCGGATATTCGCCCGCGTTATAGTTGGAAACGCTGCCCGTGCGCGTGATTTTATTGGAAGAAAGTTTGTCGGTCGCCAAACCGCCGTAATAGGAATTGACGGGAATCGAAGCGTAAACGGCGTTTGCATCGGTCTTTTTGCCGAGCTTTTCGAGCGCGAGGGCTTTCAAATAATTCGTTTCGTCGAGCGAGGTCATCGAACTGCGAAAGTTATTATTCAAGCGCAGAGCGTCGGCGGCTTCGACGGCTTTGCTCCAATTCTGGCGCGAGATTTCCATTCGGACCCGCGCCTGCAAAGCGTTGGTCGCCGTCGGCATTCCGTCGAACCGGACGCGCGTTTTGTCAATCCAAAGGTTCACTTCGTCATATTTTTTGGCTTCGCGGAGTGCGTCAATGATGTTTAGATAAGAAGTTTCGATGCGCTCGCCGGTCGGGAACATCGTCGTGTAAAGCTGATAAGTCTGCGCGGCTTCGGCGTTTTTGCCGAGACGGACGAGACACGCACCTTTGAACGCCAGACTTTCGCGCCCTTCTTTGGTGTCGGCGTAACCGCTGACGGCGCGGTCGAAAAACATAATCGCCTGCCCGTAACCGCGTTCCCACATAAAAGCGCGCCCGGTTCCCATCAGAGCCTTCGCCATTCCCGCGTCGGTCGGATAAAACTCGAAAATTTTCTGCCAGTGTTCCCGCGCTTCCGGGAAATGCCGGTTCGCCATATAAATTTCGGCGCGGACGAGATGTTCGGCGGCGGACAAGGTTGGCAGTCTGCCGTTGGCATCGCGGGCGGCTTTATCCTTGAACGTCGCCTGCGACAATGCCGCGTCCGATTGGGCGAAGAATCCGGTTGAGAAAACGAATAAAAGAGCGATGGAAACGATAATTTTTTTCATTGGCTTTAACTTTCGTGCAGAAAAGACTTGGGAGAACAGATTAACAAATTTTAGACGAGCCGGGAAGTGAAAAGGTTGCGGCGGTTAATCCGAACCGAATCCAGTCTCGATGTTTGTCAAGTAAATAAAAATCAAACAGGCAGGGATAAGCGATTAGTTCTTCGTTCAGAGTTCACGCTTGAGCGTGTCTCCGTCGCGCTTCGCTGGCGGAACAAACTGAAGTTTGGACTCTGAATGAAGCAAAATATCTTGCTTCTTTGGCTCATCTGCTTGATTTGGTAATCAGCGCGTGAAGATTTGCTTGTTTCAGCATTTGAGTATAATATTAGCTACATTTCGCGTCGGGACTACTTCCGTCTTTAACTCGCCTGAAGCAGTCACAACAGAAAATCTCCAATCGGAAATCATTATTTAATCTAAAAGAATTCCCCGTCAGCTTGCTGCGTGGGTTTCCTTTTCAGCCCTGAAAGGGCGTAACTCTTGTTCTTCAAAAATTCGTGGTTTCGCCGCTTTGGGCGGAAATTTTCGGGCGAATGCCCCGTCAGCTTGTTGCGGGGTTCGTCCGAAAACAACGAATTTTTTTTACTGATTTCCCGGCAACGTCGAACGAAAGGTTTAAAGCACGAGCGAATATCGCGTGTGCGATTGCTTGCGGCGGCGACTAGCTAATACAAAAAGTTATGTTTTCTAAATTATTTCAGGAGAAAAAGATGAATAAAATCAAAAAAAATCCGGCGATTTTAGTCGCAATTTTCAGTTTGCTGCTCGGTTACTCGGTGTCGGCACAAAGCCGGGCAGTCGGTAATCCGGCAGCGGCGACAGCGACGAAAACCGTCAAATCCAAATCAGCGAAACGAACCAATAAAATGAGAAACAAGGGCAAAATCAAGAAGAATGACGACGAAGTTGTCCGCAACGGCGATACGATCATCTTGCCGATGCGTTACTACGGCGTTTCCGAATCGCTGTCCGATCTCGCCCGCCGGAATCTTCCGCCGGTGAGTAAAGAAAACGGTCAGCTACAGGAAACGGAACCGATGGAAGTGCTGAAAGACGTAGATGAATCAAAGGATAAGCCGGACGATTCCGCTCCGCCCGCGTCAGTTCAGACGGAGACGTTCGCCCCGCTCGCGGCAACGCGGGGAACAAATTTTGAAGGACCGGGAATGGGTTTGGCAGGTTTTTCGTTGACCGGCGCACCGCCGGACACGACGATGGCGGTCGGACCGAATCACATCGTCGCCTGGGTTAACTCCCAATATGCAGTTTTTAATAAAAGCGGAGCGGTTTTGCTTGGACCGATTAACGGCAATGCTTTGTTTACGGGAACGGGAACTCTTTGCGAGACGACGAATCGCGGCGACCCGATTCTGCAATACGACCGCTTTGCCGACCGCTGGATTCTGAGCCAGTTTGCGTTCAATGTTACCGCCGGTGCTCCGTCCGCGCCTTATATGCAGTGCATCGCCGTTTCGACGACGAACAACCCGACCGGCACTTATTATCGTTACGCTATCAACTTCGGCTCAACAACGCCGGACGGCTTTAACGATTACGGCAAACTCGGCGTTTGGAATGATGCTTATTACACCGCTTACAACATTTTCGGCGGCACACCTTCGGGTGCAAATACCGGAGTAGCTTTGTGCGCTTCCGACCGGACGAAAATGCTCGCCGGAGATAATACGGCGACGACGCTGTGCGCTCCGACCGCGAATTATGCGAGCGGTGCGTCGTTTCTGCCAGCCGATATAGACGGGACGCAATTGCCGACCGATACCACGCGGGGCGGAGTTTTTATGCGAGTTTCAACCGGAACGGGACAGCTTCGCTATCTGAGACTCAAACCGAATTTCGTCGCTAGCACGGCAACACTGACTGATGGTTTCGGCGGTGCGACCGGAAGTTTCGTCTTTGTCGCCCCGAGTGCGCCTCTGTTGCCTTGCAACGGTACTGGCGGAACTTGTGTGCCGCAGCCCGGCACGGTGAATACACTCGATACGCTTGGCAGCCGCTTGATGTATCGTCTCGTTTATCGCAACCGCGGCGGCGTGGACAGCTTAATCGTTACCCGCTCGGTTGACCCTGATGGGGTAGGCGTTCAAAACGCTCAAGTCGCCTGGTATGAAATCCGTAATCCGCTGGCGGATCCCGCCGATGTAGTTGTTGCGAATCGCCCGTTTCTTTTTCAAAACTCGATATACAATCCGACTACGACCAGCGACCGCTGGATGAGTTCGATGGCGATGGACAAATTCGGCAATATGCTGATGGGTTACAGCATCTCCAACGCACTTGCGACAAAACCTTCAATTGCTGTTGCCGGACGTTTGAACGCAGATGCCGTCAGCACGCTGCAAGCGGAAGTGATTGACACCGCCGGCACGGGTTCGCAGACGGGAACGCTAACCAGGTGGGGCGATTATTCGACGATGCAGATTGACCCGGCGGACGATACGACATTTTGGTATACCACCGAATATCTCTCGATGGACGGAACTTTTAATTGGCATACGCGAGTCACCAGCTATAAATTTCCGGTAACTGTGACGACGGCGACTGCCAACGGAAATATCAACGACGCGACGAAATGGGACAACGGTATTCCGACTCCGGTGCTGAACGCCGTCGTTCCGGCGGGAATCACCGTGACCGTTAACGCGGCGACGACCGTCAATAGTTTGACCGTCAACGGAAATTTGATGATGAACGCCAATCTGAATGTGCAGGGCGGTCTGACGCTCGGCACGAAAATTGACACGGGCGCAAATACGCTGACGCTCGGCTGCGTCTCCGGCGTAACGGGCGCGTCGGCATCGAATTATATTATCGGGAATCTCAAAAAGGATTTCTGCGGAGTCCAGTTGTTCACTTTCCCGACCGGCACGACCAACGGTTTTTCGCCGGTTGATGCCAACGTCACGATATTGGGTGCCAATCCATCGAGTTTGACGGTCAAGGCAAATCAGGGCAATAGAACGGGAATGGATGCGACCCAATCGCTCCAAAGATTCTGGACTTTGACTGAAACCGGAGATTTGACTTCGGATTTGAAGTTTAATTATCGTCTGGCGGACGTGATGGGGACCGAATCGAATTACGGACTTTTTCGTTTTGTCACCACCACGGGAGCCGCTGTTACGCCGTTCACATTGAGCGTGGCAGCCCATACTATTTCGACCAATGGAATTTCGGCGTTCTCCGATTGGACGGTCGGAAATTTGACTCCGCTCGCCGCCGAAGTTTCGGTTTCCGGCAGAGTCGTCGCTGTTTCAGGCAGAGGTGTGGCGAACGGGCGGCTGACATTCACCAACTCGCAGGGCGCAGCGTTGACGACTTGGACTTCGCCGACCGGCAGATTCTCGATGGAAGGATTGGAGCCGAGCGAAAGCTATATCGTCACGATTTCGGCGAAAGGCTTCCGTTTTGCGCCGCAGTTCTTAACCTTGAGCCAGGATTTGACGGACGTGGTTTTTACGGCGACACGCTAGTGCTAAGTAACGGAAGTTTTTAAAGTTCTGAGTTCACGCTTCAGCTTGCCCGCCGCGACCGCGAAGCGCGGCGCGGCGGGCAAAGTGCGTTCCGCGTGTTCACTCAAAACGCGCCCGCGCATTTAATTATCAAAACTTCCGTTACTCAGCACTAGTGCTAAGTAACGTAGGTTTTTAAAGTTCTGAGTTCACGCTTCAGCGTGTGATTTCCGCCAGCGAAGCGCGGCGGAAACGGCAAACTAAAGTTTGAACTCAAAACGCACCCGAAATTTAATTATCAAAACTTACGTTACCCAGCACTAGAGCCAAATATAGTTTTAACCGGACGAAAGCCGTCGAATCAGCGACGGCTTTCGTCCGGTTAAAACTATATTTGCTTTCGGCGCGTAATAATTCGAGAATAAAGACATTGCCTTGTAACTAAAATTTTAGCTCTTCGTCTTCGTTCCGCGTCCAAACGGCGGAACGAAGACGAAGAGCTAACTATCAAAATTTCGGTTACATACTGCTAATCGTTTAACCACTATAATTTCAGGAGAAAATTTAATGTTCCTACGTCGTTTTTTGGCGATTGCTTTGATCGCCGCATTTTCATCTTTCGTTTTCGCGCAGTCGAAATCTAAACCGTCCGACAAATTTCGTCAGCTCGAAGAAATTCTGCCGACTCCGAACGAGCAGCGGACGGCGAGCGGTGCGCCGGGCAATAAATACTGGCAGCAGCGGGCTGATTATGTGATTGATGTCGAACTCGACGATGTAAATCAGAGAATTATCGGCAAGGAAACCGTGACTTATAAAAATCTGTCGCCCGATTCTTTGAATTATATCTGGCTGCAAGTTGACCAGAATCTCTACGCCAAAGATTCCGATTCGCAATTGACGCGCACCGCGCCCGCCTTTGAAGACAACGTGCCGCTCAACCAGGTCGAGCAACTCGTCGCCCGGACTTACGACGGCAGAATCTCAATTTCCAATGTCCGCGACGCGAAAAATACGCCGCTCAAAAATACGCTGGTCAAAACGATGATGCGAATTGACTTGCCCGCGCCGCTCGCGCCGGGCGCAACTTTCGTTTTTTCCCTTGACTGGAATTACACGATCAACGACGGCGCACTGTTCGGCGGGCGCACGAGTTTCGAGCATTTTGCCCGCGACAACAACAATATCTACACTATCGCGCAGTGGTTTCCGCGAATGGCGGCGTATAACGACGTGACCGGCTGGCAGCATAAACAATACTTGGGCAGCGGCGAATTTACTTTGGAATTCGGCGATTATTTAGTTCGGTTGACTGTGCCGGACGATCACGTCGTGACGGCGACGGGCGTTTTGCAAAATCCGGCGCAGGTTCTGAAATCCGTTTGGATGCAGCGTCTCAAACAAGCCGAAACCGCCAAAGAACCGATTAAAATCGTCACCGGCGAAGAAGCCAAAACCAACGAAGCGGGATCGCCGACCGGCAAAAAAACGTGGATTTTCAAAGCCGACAACGTGCGCGATTTCGCGTTCGCCTCGTCGCGCAAATTTATCTGGGACGCGCAGGGTCATTCGGTCGGCGGCAATAAAGTTACCGCGCAGTCGTTTTATCCGAACGAAGCCAGCCCGCTCTGGGACAAGTTTTCGACGCAGGCGATCATTCACACTTTGAATGTTTATTCGCGCTACTCGTTCGATTACCCGTATCCGATTGCCACCTCGGTCAGCAACCGCTACGTCGGCGGGATGGAATATCCGATGATTTGCTTTAACGGTCCGCGCCCGAACGCGGACGGAACTTATTCGGCGCAGTCGAAATACGGTTTAATCAGCGTCGTTATTCACGAAGTCGGGCATAATTATTTCCCGATGACCGTTAATTCCGACGAACGGCAATGGACCTGGATGGACGAAGGGTTGAACAGTTTTCTGCAATATCTGGCGGAGCAGGAATGGGAAAAAGGTTATCCGTCAAGGCGCGGCGAACCGCAGAACATCGCCGAGTATATGGCTTCGGAAAATCAAGTTCCGATTATGACCAACTCCGAATCGGTTTTGCAGTTCGGCAACAACGCCTACGGCAAACCGGCGACGGCGTTGAATATCCTGCGCGAAACGATTTTAGGCAGGGAAAATTTCGATTTCGCGTTCAAACAATACGCCCAACGCTGGAAATTCAAACGCCCGATGCCCGCCGACTTTTTCCGCACGATGGAAGACGCTTCCGGGACGGATTTGGATTGGTTCTGGCGCGGCTGGTTTTACACGACCGACCACGTTGATATTTCCATCGAAAAAGTCAAACTTTATCAGATCAACACCCAAAATCCCGACACGGAAAAAGCTCTGCTGCGCCAAAAAGCCGATGCCCAGCCGAAAACTTTATCGCAGCAGCGCAACGAATCTCTGCCGAAACGGGTTGACCAATTTTCGAGTCTGAAGGATTTATACAACGATGTTGATAAATTCAAAGTTACCGAACCGGACAAACAAACCTTTCAGAATTACATCAACGGTTTGGAAGATAAAGATAAAGCGATTATCAACGGCAATTATTATTTTTACGTCGTTGATTTGAAAAACATCGGCGGATTGGTGATGCCGGTCATTTTCAAAGTCGAATACGCCGACGGCACGAGCGAAGAAATCCGCATTCCGGCGGAAATCTGGCGTTACAATAATTTCGACGTTTCAAAGTTAATCATCACGAAAAAAGAAGCGAAATCAATCGTTCTCGATCCGAATCTGGAAACGGCGGACGCGGATTTGTCGAACAATTATTTCCCGCGCCGCGCCTTGCCGTCGCGCTTTCAGGTTTTCAAAGCCGCGCAGGGCGGACGAAGAAACGGACAGACCGCGCCGCAAACCACGACGGCGACGACGACCACGGCTGCCAATTTAACCGGCAAATGGGCGATTGCCGTTGACGCGGGCGGGCAGACGATCACTTTTATGCTGAATCTGACGCAGACGGGCAGTGCCGTGACGGGAACCATCGAATCGCCGCAGGGCGCGATTCAGATTTCGAGCGGAACTTTTCAGAACGGCGAATTGAATTTGACGACGACCGCGCCGATTGCGCTGACGATCAGCGGTCAGGTCAACGGAAATGTGATGAACGGCAATTTCTCCGCGCCGCAGGGAACGACGACTTTCAGCGGCTCGAAAACGCCGTAGAATAATTCAAGCGATAAAATTAAAAAATGACTGTCGAAAAATCGGCGGTCTTTTTTATGTCTGATATTACGCAAGCCAGATTAAATACAATAAATAGAATGGTTTGCAGAAGATAAAGCAGTAAAAGTAGATTGACAATAAAATTTTCTTGATTCTGTAAGTCCTTTTATTTCAACATTCGTTGCTTTTTAATTGGCACTTACTCGAATCTACTTTTAGCTTACTTTTGTTTCTAACCTATTCAAAGAAATCAAATTAACCCTTTTTGCGTAATATCAGTTATGTCTAATTCCAGACAAACCGCGCCCGAAAAAGTTTGTACATTGAAAGTCCAAACTTTTTTAGGGAGAACAGGATTATGAATAAATTAAAATTTACGATGTTGAGTTTGGCTTTGTTGGGAATGACTTCACTGGTCGGCAATTCGCTGGCGACCGGACAGGGGACGAGCGTTGCCAACGCCCAGACCAACCAGAACAATTCCAATCAAACCAGCGGACAAGACGGCAGCTCAAACAGAAAATCCAAGAAAAATAAAAAGAGCAAAAAGAACCGAAAAATGAATTCCAACTCGATGAACTCGAACACGATGGATTCAAATTCGATGAATTCCAATTCTGATATGAGTTCTAACTCAATGAATTCCAACTCCGATATAAATTCGGATATGGGGAACTCGAATTCGATGAACTCGAACTCGAAGCGCAATTCCAACCGAAACAGGAACGGCAACCGAAACAGCAATTCAAATATGAACAGCAACTCAAACATGAACAGCAATTCAAATATGAACATGAATCGTTAAATTTAAAAGAGTTGAATGTAAATTAAACTCCAAGCAGCCGGCAAAATTTTCAACTGCTGATTCGCTTTCGAGAAATAAAAAAGGCGCGAGCGGAAACCTTTATTGTTTTCCGTCGCGCCTTTTCGATTGTGATGCGCGAAAACATCCGGTAAAATCTATTTTAAAAATGAAACTTCGTCAATTAGCCATATTATTTATCATTTGTTTGCTGACGCTTTCTGCGACGGCGAATGCGACGGCGGAACTGCACCGCTATCACACGAGTCTGACGCGCATTGATTTCAACGCCAAAGAAAAGATTTTCGAGATTTCGATTCAGCTTTTCGCGCACGACCTCGTGCCTTTGCTCGAAAAACGCGGCGGCAAACGTCTCGACCTCGAAAAATCGTCTGCCGCCGACAAGTTGATTCTTGATTATGTGAACGAAAATTTCGTTTTGACCGATAAAAAAGGCGCGGTCAAAAATTTGAAATGGATCGGCAAAGAGTTTGATATTGATACGGTGGAAGTTTATCTGCAAGCCGACTCGACGGAAAATCAGGAAGGCTACCAGTTGAAAAACACGTTCTTTTTCGAGAATTTCCCCGAACAAACCAACCTCGTTATCTGTCGTTACGACGGCGTAAAAGCCGATTTGTTGTTCAAAGCCGGCGACAAAACAAAAGAGATTGCCGCCAACAAAATGCCGCCCGAAAAATAAAGTTTGAGTTTTAAACGGTTTGACATTGAGCGAGCTTTTGCCGAAGTCTCGCTCTTTTATTTTTTTACAAATTCCCGTGTTACAATTTTTACAGCTAATACCAATTCAAAACAAAATGTGCGTATCGTTGCTCAAAGTCAGAACCGCCTTGCGGTCGCGGGCGGGTTTCCCGTGCGGCGTTGACCCGCCCGCGACCGCAGGCGGTTCTGACAATACGCACTAATCAACTTGAATTGGTATAATTATGTGGACAAAATAATTTTTGAGATGTGAGGAGTTCCGTCTTTAGACGGCAACCGCCGGCGGAAACGCCGCCTGAAGGCGGAACTCCGAACCGAAGCCGAACATTCTTAGTTTAATTCTGTCGGATCACCCAAACATAATAAAACGGGGAAAATTTACCTGACTGACAGTTAATAACCGGTAACGAACCGCGAACAGTTTGCCGACCGGAAATGTCGGCTTCAGTCAAAGCAAACTAACTCGTCAAGACAACAGATTTTAGAAATTTACGGAGCAAAAATGAAAATTGCGTTAAACGGCGCGACGACGATGACCGCCGATTTGGAAACCGACATCAGAGCGGCGAGTGCCGCCGGATACGATTTAATTGAAATTTGGGCGGCAAAACTGCGCGAGTTTTTGGAAACGCGAACGGTCGCCGATTTGAAACGACTTTTGGAAGAAAACAATCTCGAACCGTATTCGATCAATTCCATCGAACACATCACTTTCCGGGATGCCGAAGATTACGCGAAAATCAAAGCCGAATGCGCCGAGTATTCAAAAATTGCGGAGGCGATAAACTGCCCGTATGTCGTCGTCGTGCCGGGGAAATTGCCGGAAAACGCCGATGAAGCGGAAATCGTTGACGAATCGGTGAAAGTTTTGAACGAACTCGCCGACATCGCCGGAAAATATCGCGTCGGCTTGGCTTTCGAGTTTTTGGGGCAAGCCGATTGCTCCGTCCAAACTCTGGATTTAGACAAGAAAATCATCGAAAAAGTGAACCGCGAAAACGTTGGATTAGTGATTGATACGTTTCATTTTTACGCCGGAAACTCCACCTTGGAAGCGATTGAAACGCTCGATCCGGCGAAACTTTTCATCTTTCACATCAACGACGCGGAAGATTTGCCGAAAGCAGATTTGACCGACGCGCACCGGCTTTATCCGGGCGAAGGGATTTTGCCGATTAAAGAAATCAAATCAAGTTTGGATAAAATCGGCTACGACCGGATGGTTTCAATTGAGATTTTCCGCCCGGAATACTGGAACGAAAACCCGTTTGAAGTGGCGCGAAAAGCTAAAGAAGCGACGGAAAAAGTTTTGGGATTAAGGTGATTTAATGAAAGGAAGCTTCTGGAAAACAGCAACGATCATCTTGGCTTCATTTTTGTTAGTGGTGTTTGGTGTGCTTCTTGGAAATCAATTCAATGAAAGCAAATCACATAAAGGCAAAAACTTTTGGGATAATTTGTCCTTTTTTAAAGAAGAAACTCAACTTGATGGAGAAGTTTTTATAGTTACTAAAGGTAGAGTTAATTTCAAACTTGGGCTTGTCCTAGTGACAGTCACTGACATTAATGACAAGTGTAGGAAGATAATCTCAGAAACTAAGATAAATTCAGACGGTAAATTTTCATTTAAATTACCCTACGGAGCGTATGAAATTCAAGCAATTGCTTCGAGAGACACATTTGGTAATACCGAATCTTATAATTAGTCCGTTCCAATTGTTTTAAATCAGGAAAAGCAGTCAATTACTTTAAGTAATTGACAATCATTCATCCCTCCCTCCAATAGAACCATGTAGTCGTGCCATCGCTAAATAAAAAATATGACTAAAATTAAAATCGGTATCATCGGCACGGGCTATATCGGCAATGTTCACGCGCGGATTTTCTCGCGGGACGAACACTGCGAAGTTGCCGCGCTTTACGATGTCAAACCCGAACGTGCCGAAAAAACGGCGAAGTCGGTCGGCGGAAAAGTTTGCCAATCGCGGGAAGAATTGCTGGCAATCGCCGATGCTGTTCTAGTTTGCACGCCGAACCAAACGCACTCGGAAATAGCCGCGCACGCCGTCGCCGAAAATAAACACGTTTTCTGCGAAAAACCTTTTTCCATCGGTTTGCCGGACGCGAAAAAACTTTTGGACATCGCCGAAAAATCTAATAAGGTTTTCCAGGTCGGACACAATCGCCGATATGCGCCGGTTTATACGAAACTGAAGGAATTTCTGAGCGCGGATAAAGCGCATTCGGCGCATATCAAAATGAATCGCGGCGAATTGCTAAATCCGGTTTGGACGGGTGACCCGCAAGTTACGGGCGGATTTCTTTATGAGACGACGATTCACCTGTTCGATATGATGCGTTTCCAATTCGGCGAAATCGCCGAACTCTCCGCCTACGGCTCGCAGCATGAATATCCCGAACTCGACGAATTTTCGATTATCTTTAAGTTCAAAAGCGGTTTTCACTGCACCTTCGCTTCGTCGTCGGACGCGAGTTGGGTTTTTCCGTTTGAAAGAATTGAAGTTTTCTGTCATCACCGGACGCTTCTGACCGAAGAAATGGAGCGGTTGATTGACTCGAACGGAATGGACGCAAACCACGCGACATTCTCGTTTCAAATGACCGAAAAAGAAGAGCGTTGGGGTTACGTTCAGGAAGACAAAGCGTTTCTCGACGCGATCATCGGCGGAACTCCGCCGTCCGTAACCGCGCTCGACGGTTTCAAATCGGTCGAATTGGTTGAAAAAGTATATGAAGCAATTCGCACGGGCGAGAAGATAAAGTTTGATTAGCGAAAAACGAGAACTTTTTGCGATGCGCGGCGTTAAAAATTGGTAACTTTATTCCCTTTTCCAAAGCGAGACATTTATGATTCAATGCGCCAACTGCGGGCAAACCAACACCGACACGAGTAATTTTTGCCGTTTCTGCGGAACGAAATTTTTGCAAAGTCAGATGACCGACGAAAACGCTAATTATGAGTATTCGCCGCCGCGCCCGTATTCCTGGAAAACCGACGAATATCAAATCGGCGACAAAAAACCGACCCAAACCGCACCGCCGCTAAATCGCGTTCAGCCGCTCGCCGTCAATCCGTATCCGACCAATCAAACGGCGCGCCCGCAACCGCTCGTCTATCAGCAGCCGAACCAGATGGTTTATGGCTATCGCTGTCCGCGCTGTGGAACGCAGGCGTTGCCGATGCTGACCAGAAAAATTTCGCCCGCCGGATGGATTACCTTCGCTGTTTTGCTCGTGACGACGGGAATTTTCTTTTGGATCGGACTTTTAATCCGCGAAGACGTGCGCGTTTGTCCGGTTTGTAATCTGCGAATCGGTTAATTAACTTAAGCACCCCAACAGAAATAAGTTAGACTTTGTAAATCTAGAGCCCTTATAATTATTGGACTTTGACAGATGAAACACTAATCTAATTTTGTTGAG
>JAYVKL010000036.1:0-6778 GCA_043768465.1 Pyrinomonadaceae bacterium | reverse complement strand
ACGGACTGTGGAATACACTAAAACTGAAGATATTAGATTACAAACTATGTTTTGCAAAGATAATTTCTTACGCTTAATTTCTACTCAAGACTGAGGTTATCTCAATGCATTAACATTCGGCATTTTCAACTCTGCGGCAACTGAACCCGATTCAGTTTGCTGCGTAAGGTGAGTTATTTATACGATTGACGGCGAAGAAATGATCGTCTTGATTGTTACCACCGGAGACCGGCGCGAGGTTTATCGCTGATTGTTTTGACAGAATCGCCTTTTCTCCGTAAACTCTAGGTTTTCACTTTTGAGTGAGGTAATGAACAACTATGCCGAAAAGAACATTTCAACCGAACAACCGCCGCCGAGCGAAAAAACACGGATTCAGAGCCAGAATGGCGACCAAAAACGGACGCGCCGTTTTGAAACGCCGCCGCGCCAAGGGACGCAAAGTATTGACGGTCAAACATTATTAAACTATCGTCTGCCGAAGGACGAACGACTGCGTAAACCGGTGGAGTTTCGCGTGGTTTACGCCGAGGGAAAGCGTTTTGACGGGCGTTTGCTGACGGTTTTTATACTGCCGTCCGAAACTTCGTTTCAGCGCGTCGGCATTACGGCTTCCAAGAAAATCAGCAACAAAGCGCACGACCGCAACCGGGCGAAACGCCTTTTGCGCGAAGCCTTTCGTCTGAGCAAGGGCGATCTCGCCGGACTCGAAACAAAATTCGATTGGGTTTTGAATGCGCGGCGCGATTTGCTGAAAGTAAAACTGGAAAAGCCTTTGGAAGAATTTCGACTGATTTTGGCGAAAGTAAAAAAGTTTGAAGCGGAAGTTTATTTGCCGCAGAAAACATCGGGAACCACAGAGAAAAGTTAGTGAAATGCAGTTTTTTCCGATTTCTCTCTATGAACCCGGTTTTTTCTGTGGCAAAATGTCTTTTACGATGAAGTTTCCGATTCTAGTCGTGTTGCGATTTTATAAGGCGTTTCTGTCGCCTTTTTTGCCGCCGTCGTGCCGTTTCGAGCCGAGTTGTTCGAGTTATGCGATGGCGGCAGTGGAAAAATACGGCGCATTTCGCGGAACCTGGCTCGGCGCAAAACGTATTTTACGCTGTCAGCCTTTTTGTAAAGGCGGTTTCGACCCGATTCCATAAATGCGGCAGAATGAGAGCGAAACGGTTTTATATTTACGATTTTTAATTTTGCATTAAATAAAAATGTCAGATAATACACAATCAACGCAGTCCCGATTTCTAATCGCCGCCGCGCTTTCGATGGCGGTGCTTTTCGGTTGGACGTATTTTTTCCCGTCGAAAAAAATTGATAATACGGATACGAATACGGCGCAGACGGCGACGAACACGGCAATCGCTTCAAATACCGCGCCGACTCCCGAAGTTCAGCCGAATCAGCCCATTCAGCAAACCGTCGCTGCCACGCCGGACAATGTTCCGAATAAGGAAATTACGATTAAAACGCCGCTTTATCAAGTTAAACTCGATTCCAAAGGCGCGTTGGCGACGAGCTGGGTTTTGCTGAAAAACGCTTCTCCGAAAGGCGAAAAAAATCTTTATGCCGACGGCTCAAACGACAACGAGCAAAAGCCGCTCGAACTGGTTTCGCCCGAAGCCCTGAAACGGGTCCCGCGTGAAATTCCCTTTCGACTGGCGACCGGCGACCAGAACGCCGATAATCTAATTAACGAGAGAAATTATCAAGTTTCGGTCAGCGAAGATAGCGTCGAACTCGCCGCCGGTCAGACGAAAACGATTGAATACGTTTTGAAGGATGAGGCGAGCGGTCTGGAAATTACCAAAACATTTGTTTTTGCGGCTGACAGTTACGTTACCGATTTACAGGTAAAATTAACCAAAAACAGGTTGCCGGTTCCGAATACGAAACTTCTCATCGGCGCGAGTTTGGGCGATCAGGGCATCAAACATCACAATTATTATCACATCGAACCGGAAGGCGTGGCGTTTGTCAACGGCGGAATCGAACGCCACGCTTCCGCCGCTTTGATTCCGAGCGAAAAGGATTCGGGCGTTTTGGCGGTGAACGGCGACGTTGATTGGGCGGGCGTGGGCGATGCTTATTTTGCGATGGCGGCGGTTCCGTCAACTAAAACGACCGGCTTGGAATATCGCAGTTCAAAATACGAAATTGCGACCGAACCGTTTTTCGACGGCATTATCGGTTGGATCACCAGACGCGAAAAAACGAGCGAAATCCGGCATTTATTAACGGCTTACGTTCCGATTAACGCCGACGGTTCAAGCACGAAAATTTATACCGGGACGAAGGATTATTTTGTTCTCAATTATTACAATCAAGTTTTGACTGCTTCCGCCGGCAGACCAATTGATATTGAAAACTTTATCAATTTCAGCAATTGGACGTATCTTCGACCGATATTTAAAAAGTTGGCGATACCAATTCTCTACGCTCTGACTTTTTTGAACGCCATCGTCAATAGTTACGGTTTGGCGATTATTATTTTTACGCTTTTCTTTTACACTTTGCTGTTCCCGATGCGCTGGTATCAGTCGAAATCGTTCAAAAAGGCTTCGGGCAACGCGCCGAAAATGAAGGATTTGCAGGAACGTCTGAAGGATATGCAGAAAAAAGGCATTCCGTCGGACGATCCGCGAATGCGCGAACTGCAGATGGAGCAGTTAAAGATGACCAAAGACGCGCTGCCGATTGGCGGCTGTCTGCCGATGCTTTTGCAATTTCCGCTGCTAATCGCTCTTTACACGGCGGTGACGATTTCCATCGGCTTTCGGCAAGCGTCGTTTTTATGGCTGCCGGACTTATCGGCGGGCGACCCGTGGCATTTTCTCGAATTCGGTTTCGCGCTCTCGATGATTCTTTCGATGAAATTTCAACCGCAAGCCGCCGTCGCCACGCCCGAACAACAGATGCAGCAGAAAATGATGACGTATCTGATGCCGATAATGATGTTATGGGTGATGTGGGCGGCACCTGCCGGACTTTTGCTTTATTGGTTTTCGGGCAACATCGTCAGTTTCGTCCAGCAGGTTATCATCAACCGGATGAACAAAACGGGCGAGCCGCCGAAGGAAGAAGTCGTGTCGAGCGTTCCCGCAAACGCCAAAAAAATTAAGTCGAAATTTTCAACTTCTTAGAGCGTGTTTGGAAATTCACTTGGTCGAAAAGTGGATGGCTTAATTTTACATTCTCCATTTTTAATTTTCAACCGGTAAAAATTTAGAATGAAGAATGTAAAATGTAACATTGTCGGTCCTCTTTGAATTTCCAAACACGCTCTTAGACTGGCGGATTTTTTAAGCGCACAAAGTGTAAACCAAAATCTTAAATTGGAGTTTGTAAACCGATGAACGAAAACTGCCGGCAAGCCGAAACTTTTTTAACCGAAATTTTAAGCGATTTGCGTTTTAATCTGCGCGTCTCTTCAAGCTGGACGGACGACGGCTGTCTTTTGAATTTGAGCGGCGAGGATGTTCCTTATCTGTTGAACGAAAACGGCGAAATGCTCGACGCTTTCGAGACTTTGCTGTTTCAGGTTTACGGGCGCGAACTCGAAAGAACTCAGCGGTTTATCTGCGATGCCGACGGATTTCGACAAACCCGCAAAGCCGAGCTTCAGGCGATGGCGCGGTTTGCCGCCCAGAACGTCCGCAAAGGCGACCGACCTTTTACTTTCGGCATCTTAAATTCAACCGAACGTCGCGTTATTCACCTGACTTTGCAGGAAGAAACCGACTTGCTGACCGAATCGGTCGGCGCGGGCAGAGACCGCCGACTCCAGGTGCGTTTGAAATAAATTCCAGACTCCAGATTTCAAATCCCGAACTCGGAAAATCTGGAATCTGGAATCTGGAATATGCCAAACACAATCGTCGCCTTAGCCACGCCTTTCGGACGCAGCGGAATCGCCGTCATTCGTCTTAGCGGCAGCTCTTCGCTGGAAATAATTCGCCGATTGACGCGCGATGAAAAGTTCAGTCCGCCGCCGCGCTTCGCCAATCTTAAAAAAATCTACGATCTCGAAACCGCCGAAGTTACGGACGAAACTTTAATCACCTATTTTCAATCTCCGCAATCATTTACGGGCGAAGATGTCGTTGAAATCGCCTGTCACGGTTCGCCGATTATCGTGCGCCAAATCGTTGATTACTGCCTGAAACTCGATGCGCGAATGGCTGACGCGGGCGAGTTTTCCTTGCGGGCTTTGGCGAACGGGCGGATGAATCTGTCGCAAGCTGAAGCGATTCGAGATTTGATTGACGCGCAGACCGTCGCCGCCGCTCGTCAATCCGTGCGGCAGTTGCGCGGCGAACTCTCAAACCGATTGCAGCCGTTAAAAGATGATTTACTTGATGTCATCGTTATTCTCGAATCTTCAATCGAATTCGTCGAAGACGATTTGCCCGCTTTTCAGACGGCAAAAATCAAAGCTGAACTGTCTGAAATCGCTGAAAAAGTCGGCGCGATGGCGGCGACTTTTCAGGCGGGAAAACTTTTGCGCGAAGGTTTGACGGTCGCGCTCGTCGGTCGTCCGAACGTCGGTAAATCCTCTCTTTTCAACGCTTTGCTTGGACACGACCGCGCCATCGTCACCGAAATCGCCGGAACGACACGCGACCAGATTCGGGAAAAAATCGTGATCGGCAACATCCCGATTTCCTTGATTGACACGGCGGGTTTGCGCGAAACTTCCGACGCGGTAGAGAGCATCGGAGTCGAGCGTTCAAAGCGAATGATGGCGGATGCCGATTTAGTCGTCGCACTGCTCGACGGCTCGCAGGAATTGACTGCGGAAGACGACGAAATACTCGTTCAAACGAAGGATTTACGCCGTCTCATCGCCGTCAATAAAATTGATTTGCAAAATTCTCAAACAGGTTTCCCGCATTTGAAATCCGTCGGAATATCGGCGAAAACCGGCGCGGGTTTGGACGAACTGCAAAAAGCCATCGTTGCGCCTTTCACCCCGCAAGATGTTGAAACGTCAGGCTTTCTCGTTTCGGATGCGCGGCATCACGATCTGCTTTTGAGAGCGCAGGCGGAGATTGAAAGTTCGATAAATTTGCTCGAACAGAGGTTCAGCGAAGAAATAATTCTAATCGGTCTCCACAACGCCATTCGCTTTCTCGGACAAATCACCGGCGAAACGACGACTGAGGATATGCTGACACGCATTTTCTCGACCTTCTGCATCGGCAAGTGATCTGTCATAATCATCACAAACAAAGGAAAATTCAATTATGAAGAAAGCCCGCAAAATCGGGCTTTTTCTTTGTTCTATAATGCGTTTTTCTTATTAATGTTTCGTATTTGTTTGCCTGAAACCGTATCCGTATTGTATTGTAAGTATGCGGTGCCATATCTCAGATACATTTGTGGTGAAAAAATGCTACATATTGCTACATAAAACCACAAACTGCCACAGACGGTGTTTTGAGTCGTAAAATAAAATGAGTTCCAATATCAAAATAACCAGAATCTGCCAATTTTGCGGCGCGGAGTTTACGGCACGCACGACCGTTACGAAGTATTGTTCTCACCCGTGCGCTTCGAAGGCTTATAAACAGAGAACGCGTAATCAAAACGTCGAAAAAAGTGTCGCCGAAACTGTTCAGATAATTTCGGTTAAAAAGACGGAAATTCAAGCGAAAAATTTCCTTTCAATCAGTGAGGCAAGCGAATTGCTTAACGTCAGTCGCTGGACGATCAGCCGCGCAATTGCCGCCGAGAGGCTCAAAGCCGTGCGCATCGGCAAGCGCGTGATTATCCGCCGAAAGGACATTGACGAATTATTTACCTGAAAAATATGAAAGTTTTTTTACGCGAAAAGAAAATGACGAAAGGCAGACGCAGCCTGTATCTGGATTTTTATCCGCCGATCCTGCATCCGGAAACCAGAAAATCGACCAGGCGGGAGCATTTAAAGCTTTTCATTTACGAAAAACCCAAAACGGAGTTGGAGAGAGATCACAACAAGGAAACGAAAATTATCGGCGAAACGCTGCGTTCACAGCGGCAGCTTGAAATTCAAAGCGGTTACTACGGCTTTTTGACCGCGCACAACAGCAAAAAAAGTTTCATCGCATTTTTTGAAGATTTTATCGAAACTAAGCGGGCGACCACCTCAAAAAGCAACTACGAAAGTTACGTTTCCATCGGAAATTATGTGAAAACATTCGCGGGTGAGAAATGCACGTTCGCCAACGTTGATGAACACTTCTGCCGGAGCTTTAAGGATTTTCTTTTAAGACAGGAGCGGCTTTCCGGCAATACGGCATCATCGTATTTTGATAAATTCAAATATATAATCCGCGAAGCGTACAAACAAAAAGTGTTCAGGGAAAACTCGGCTGAAGGCATCAAATCCATTAAGACCATCGCTCCCAAACGCGAATTTTTGAGTCTCGATGAACTTCGGGCTTTGGCTGCCACGCCGTTTCATTATGAAGATTTGCGCCGAGCCTGTCTCTTTGCGGCTTTGACCGGTCTGCGGTATTCGGACAATGAAAATCTGACCTGAAGTGCGCTGCAAACTTCCGGTGACGACAAGTTTTTTATCCGTTTCCGGCAAAAGAAAAAAAAGGAAAATGAAGTAATGCCTTTGTCCGCCGATGCCTTTTCGTTGATCGGAGAACGCGCGGGCGATTCCGAGAAAATCTTTGAAGATTTGAAGTAAGTAGGTGGACAGAATTATAGTATAAATGCTCTGCCCCGAAAGTTAATCTTGTAGTGCGTTCCCAAATTGCTCAAGATTTCTTTGATGGCTTTCCTC
>JAYVKL010000035.1:0-10707 GCA_043768465.1 Pyrinomonadaceae bacterium | reverse complement strand
TTATAATCGAATCGGCACTCTTCTCTTGTTTGTCGGATAATTTTAACCGATTGTCTTCGTTTTAGTTGCCCGTATTAACATATTGAATGCAGTCGCCCTGGTTTCTGAACGAAGTGCCGTCATTACGCCTGACGTTATTAAACCCGCCGTTCTTGCACTGGTCTTTATTGGTCGCCACCAGATACGGTTCAAAATCATACGTCGTGCCGTTGAAATTCACCAAGTCGGAATAGACATCATAACTCAGATTGTTCGATCCGATATTAACACCGAACCCGACGGCTATCGCATTGGGGCAGTTAGTTTGGAGTTGAGTCAGACTATAGAAAGGAGGACCTCCACCACCGGCAGTTACGACGCACATTCCACCGGCGTTAACGTTTCTCGACGACCAAAACCGTCCGGCATCCACATCCCACTGCTGCCATATATTAGGAACGACGACGGGCGACGGCGGAGCCGATCCGTTGTTTTGATACGGTTCAAAAACAAATGTCGTAAAGCCGGTGCAGCCGGACGGATTCGTTGGAGTCGCAGGACTGTTAAATCCGCCCAAACAAACGGGCAATTGATACGACGGGTCTGCTCCGGCATGGGGTGCGCTAACCTGTTTCGTGTAATAGCTGAGTTCGGTAATGGTTCCAAGAGGCGTATTTGTTCCGTGCAAATACTGCGCTTTGGCGGTTATCGCGGCATTCGTCGTCAGTTGAAGTGCGCCGTTACCCGCCGGTGCCGTCGAATCCACAATGAAGTTCACCGCTCCGCCGGGTCTGGTGTCCGCCGTTGACCAGCCTTGTTGATTGGTCGGAGTTACGACGATGCTCTGCGCGGCTGCAAAAGACGAGAAGGCGATTGCAAACATCGCGGCGAATAATGTAGTCATCAGAAAATTTTTAATTCTCATATAAATAGTCTCCTTTAATTTGAATTGACTACGGATCAAACCGTAATCAGGGTTAATTTAAACACCGGAGTTTGAATTTCAAATTCCGACATTTGAATTTGTGTAATTGAAACCTGGTTTAGGTTGTTAAATGTTGACTGTCAGAAAATTACCGATTTCTCAATTCATTCAATATCTTCAAGCAAATCATTCGACCGAATCAGCACAAAACTTTCTGCTGATTTTATAAAACGATAATCATCAAAAGAAATTTTTAAACACTCTGATATGGCGCGTTTGCCTCTAAAAATTTCATAACGAAGAGGCGATCTTCTGAGAAGCGTTGGCAACCTAAGTTTTTGGTGTGGATGAAAGGTAGCCTACAAATCTATGGATGTCAAACCCAAATTAAGGCAGGAAAGATATTTGTTTGAATCATTTGGCACAGGATTCAGCATAAGTCCAAGTTACTTTTGCCGGAGCATTAAAAAACCTTGAAGCCGCTGACGCTCATTATATTCTTGTAAAAAATCCGGCTTGACACTATTTGAAACTGCCCGTAAAATCTAAATTTACTTGTGGGGATGTAGCTCAGTTTGGCAGAGCGCTGCGTTCGCAATGCAGAGGTCAGGAGTTCGACCCTCCTCATCTCCACCAATCAAATCAACAACTTACGGCAAACCGCGCGGCTTGCCTTTTTCTTTCGTTACCGATTCGTGACTAAAATCCGAATGGGCATCCAAATTCGTCACCGCCCGGCGCAGTGCCGTATCGGTCGCATGTGTGTAACGCGCGAGAGCATAAAAAAGTGGGTCTTCCGCACTTTTGGTGCAACTTTTTGAGATAAAGTATTGACAAAAATAAACTTAGCCGATTTTGACGACAAAATTTACCGCATCCGTAAATAGGTTGTTTGCAATGGTTTACAGTGACCCTGCACCAAAAGATCGGAAGAACCGCTTTTTTCTGCTCTCGAAGGGAAGCTGTCGAATCCGCCTTTTTCTTTTTTCACTGACTGGCTCCAAACTTGCTTGCCCGTTTCGATTCCGGCTAAATTTTTCACCGCTTCGCGCTTCGCTTTTTTAAGTTGTTTTCGCCGCTGGTATCCAAACCTTTTGACCTCCGATAAATTTTTGTTTTCCATTTTTGGATAACCTCGGTTGACGGCTTTCTCGCGTCCAATCTATCGGTTATCATCTACCATCTATTCCGAACAATTTTAATCGGCAACCGGATTAAATGAGCAAAAAGAAACGCCAAAAACCAGTTTCGCCAGCAGTCGAAGATTCAAAAAACGCGGAACCGCCCGCAAAATTTTCCAAAATAATAATTGTCAGCGTTTTCGGTTTATTGCTGATCGGCGCGGCGGCAATTTATTTTTATAAAAACATCGCCGCCCGGCGGACGTTTAAGCCGGTCGGAGCGGTCGCGGGCTGTCAGCAGATTCCGCCGTTCGTGCGCGGGCTGGGTTTCGGCGGTCAAGCCGCGCTTTCGACTTCGGACAGATTTTTGCAGGGTTTGATTCTGGTCGAGGGCGAACGTAAATACCAGCATCCGTCGTGGCAGTCGGCGGGCAGTCTCGCGCCGCTTCAGCGCGACGCGGCGGGCAATGTTTACGCCGCGCCCGCGCCCTGGATTGACACGCTCGAAAATAAGCCGGACGCGCAGAATAAAATTTATAAAATTGACGGAAACACACAGGAAATGAAAGAGTTCGTCGAACTGCCGAGGCGCAAAAATTCGACGGCGGAAAATCCGTTCGGCGTTCTCGGCTTGACGTTCGACTGCGACACGAACAGCCTTTACGCCGCGACGGTCGCCGGTTCGACGCGCACGGAAATCAACGGTGCGATTTATCAGATTGATGTTAAAAGCGGCGCAATTATTTCGTCAAAAACGGGCATTGACGCGATTGGTCTGGGCGTTTTTAATTCGGCGAAAGGCAAGCGGCTGTATTACGGCACGGCGCGAAATTCGGAGATTTGGTCGTTTGATTTGAACGACGACGGCGGTTTGGCGGGCGATTCGCGCCGTGAAATTTCGTTTGAAAATCTGGGAACTCGCGGCGATGACAAAGCGCGGCGCATCAATTTCGGGCAGAACGCGCAGAACTCCGAGATGACGGTTTTCGGCATCGAATTCGGCTTTAACCTGATCGCGCCGACCGAAAAACAGGAAACCGTTTATCGCTATCGCTACGACGCGGCGAAAGACGTTTGGAATTATCAAATCGAATCGCCGAGAATGGTCGCCAATCAATGAGAAACAAAATCGGAGCGTTAAAAATGGTGGCTTGTGCGGCGTTTCTCGCGCTCTCGGTCGCGGCGATTTGGCTTTCGTCAAATTCAAAAATCTCCGCCTTTGAGACTTCCGCCAACGAACCCGAAAACCCGCAGAACTGCGCCGCGTGTCATCAGGAAAACTACGATTCGTGGCATCGAACCGCTCACCGAAAAACCGTCAGGAAAGCCGCGCCGGAAATTGTGCGCGGCGATTTCGAGCGCGAAAATATTTTGGAAGACGACGGCGTAAAAGTCGAAATGACCCGCGACGGCGATGACTTTTACATCAAAATCGGCGATCAATCTTACCGGGTCGAATCGGTTGTCGGCGGAAAATACATCGAGCAATACGTCGCCCGAAAAAACGGCGAATTATACAGTCTGCCCATCGGTTACAATCTGAACGAAAGGCGTTGGATAAACTTAAACGACGCGGATTCTGCAGGGCGGGACGCGGACTTTTCGCGCCACTGGCGGAATTGGAAAACCGACTGCGCCGCGTGTCACCGGTCGGGCGAAAACGATTGGCGCGACGGTTTCGACAGTTTCGGGATTTCATGCGGCGCGTGTCACGGAAACGCCGCCGAACACGCCGCCTCGAAAAATTCCGTCTGGGCGAAACTCGGTTTTCAAACCGCAAACAAAATCGTCAATCCGCGCGATTTGAGTTCCGATGCTTCGATGGCGGCTTGTGCGAATTGCCACGCGCGGGAAACGAAAGAGCCGCCGAAGCCCGCAGAAATCGCCGCCGGTCAATCTTTTGACAGTTTCATTCCGGCGCACCGGCAAACCGCCGCCGATTCGGAAAAATACCGGTCAAACGGAGCGAGTAGATTCAGCGGCAGCGAATTTCAATCAATCCTGCGCTCGGTCTGCTACGTTCAAAGCAAATCCGGCGGCGGCGGCATCGCGGGCGAGAAAATCAATTGTGCGAGCTGTCATTCACAGCACGAAAAAGACGCGGAACTGCCCGCCGCGAAACCCTCTAATCGCAATTGCATTCAGTGCCACGCGGAGTTTTCCGACGACGCGGCAATCGTCGAACATACCAAACATCCGCTCAATTCCGAAGCGGGCAGTTGTGTCAGCTGTCACCAGCCGGAAACGGTTTACGGGCGAATGCGTTTCACCCGAACGCACGAAATCAGCGTTCCGAATCCGGTTTTGACCGCCGAAAAACAAATCCCGAACGCTTGCAATCTCTGTCACACCGACCGCTCCGTTAATTGGGCAATCGCGTCGAGCAAACAATTTTGGGCGGAGCGTTTCCGCGCTGCCGAAACTTCCTCCGACAAACAATTCGACCGACCCGAAGGCGTTCGCGCCCTGTCGTCAAACGACGCTTTTCGGCGGGCTTTGGCGGCTGACTCGCTGCGGAAACATTCGGATGCGAACTGGTCGGCACCGTTTTTGCGGGAAGCGTATCAAACCGAAAACTCCTCGCTCGTCAGATATTTTCTCGCCGGTGTTCTCAAAAACGACGTGCCGAATTCGCCTGCTGTTCGCTAATCCGAAAAGCAGCCCGACGATTCAAAACCATTGGCAATTTTGAATGCCCGCTTTCGTTCAGAGTCCGAACGGTGGAACGCCGTTTGGACTCTGAACGCCTGTCGATAAGTTAAAAATTTGAGTTGCGAAGCCGTAGTTTTGTTCTGAAACAAACTTCCATAAACGATGAAGCCCTCTCCAATTCCGAAAAATTATTGCCATAAATGTTAAAACGTATTAAAAACTCTTGCACTCTGATAAACGATTGTGTTATAAAAAACGTGGAAGACAATCCTGACTTCCAGAATCTTCTAAATTCCCGGTTCTTCTCTTAAAAAATCCAAGCAATCAGCGATCTGGAAATTTTTGCCGCTAACGAAAATTCTTCGATTTTCCGAATGCCGTTGCGAGCGTTGAAAAAAAGGACTTTGTTTAATTTCAAAGCGAATATCGTTTTGTTTAGAGAGATACAAATTCGAGACAACGTGCGAAATACCTAAAATTTTCGTCGAAGAACATTCCGATAAACGCTTTTCGTGACTGCTATTAAAAATTTCCAAACCCAAAATTATGAATAACGAGTCTAAAAAATCAACCAGAAAAACATCGGCGCGTGAGTTATCCTTCAGCCGAAAAAGGTCGGTGAAAGCGGCGGCTTTACTAATGCTTTCAATTTTCATCATCGGCAAGCTGTCCGGTTTGAAAGTGGGCGCGGCAGGAACCGTCTCCGGGACGGTGTTCCAGGATTTCAACGGCAACGGCAACTTCGATACGTCCGGCGGAACCGCCGCCGCGCCGACGGCGATTGATGTCGGAATTGGCGGCATAACCGTGACGGCGTATGACGGCACCGGCGCGACACAGGGCAGTGCCGTTACCGCCGCCGCCGGAACCTACAGTTTCAGCACGGGCGGCGCGGGACCTTATCGGCTCGAATTCACGACGCTGCCGGCGGGTTTTCAGCCTTCGGCACGCAGCACCGATTCAGTCGCGGGCGGAACGGCGATCAATTCAGGTTCGACCGTCCAATTCGTCTTGGACGGCACGACGGCAAACGTCAATCTGGCAGTCAACCGTCCTGAAGAATTTTGTCAGAACAATCCGACTCTTTTGACTTGTCGTTTTAATTCCGGGGCGCAAAACGGTGCTTTTGGCACTAATCCGGTTCTGGAAGATTTTTTATACAATGACGGCACCGTTTACACGGATACGACCATTCCTAATTATGACAACCCGCTGACGCATACTATATCCGTTCCGGCTTCGAGCGTCGGTTCAATTTACGGATTGGCCTATTCGCGTCTGAATAAAAGAGTTTATGCTTCCTCTTTTTATAAAAGATACGTCGGATTCGGCAGCGGCGTTGATACGATTTACAACACGCCGCCGACGAGTTCCGATGATCCGGGCGCGATTTACGTCGTTAATCCGGCGACCAATGCAGTGGTTAATAGATTTACCGTAGCGGGAGCCACCACTAACAGCCACTCGGACGCGGCGGCATCGGACACGACGGCGGCAACTTGGGATGCCGTCGGCAAAACGAGTTTGGGCGGCATCGCTCTGGCGGACGACGAAAGCAGTTTATTTGTAATGAATTTACAAAATAAAACGCTTTACGCGCTGAATCCGACGACTGGAGCCAGCACTGACAGTCAGGTCGTTCCGATACCGGCAACCTGTCCGGCGGTTGATGTGCGACCGTTTGCGGTCAAGTATTATCGCGGAAATGTTTACGTTGGAATGGTTTGTTCGGCGGAAAGCACTCAATCGGCGGCGAATCTTCGCGCATACGTTTATCAGGTTGATCCGTTAACTTTAACATTCGGGACAACTCCTTATACATTTTCATTGAATTACAATCGAGGATTCAACGAACCGGCTCAAAACGGCGGAGCAACTACCTTCCCGGATGAGTGGCGACCTTGGACTCCCACTATTCAGAACACACTTGTTTATCCTCAGCCGCTGCTCGCGGATATTGATTTTGATAACGGCAATTTGATTTTGGGATTCCGCGACCGATTAGGCGACCAGGGAGTAGATGCCGGTGCTGCTGCTGGTTTTCGACCAGCGGGCGACGTTCTGCGTTCGTGCGGTTCGTTCACTGCGGCGAGTTTTCCGGGAACTTTAACGCTTGAGGCTAACGGACGCTGCGGCGGAGCCGGAACCGCCCCGCAAAATACCGGACAGGGGCCGGGCGCGGCACCGGGAACGGCGGCAGGCAGCGGCGAATTTTATTTTCAGGACGATTTTTCAAACCCGGCAAACTCCGTAAATTATCACGACGAGGTTTCAAGCGGTGGGCTGCTGAAACTTCCCGGTTACACGCAAACGGTGGCAACATTTTTTGACCCTATTTCGAGAGTTGTCGGACCCAATGAAACTTTCGACGGCGGATTTCGCTGGCTTAACAATACGACAGGCGGAAGTGATCGGGCATACCGTCTCTTTAACGGTGACGGGCTAACCAGCACCGGCGGAGAATTCGGTAAAGTTAACGGTTTGGGCGACATTATCTCCTTGTGCAATTCCGCCCCGATTGAAATCGGCAACCGCGTTTGGCGCGATGCCAACAACAACGGTGTCCAAGACCCGTCGGAGAGCCGCGCCGGTTCCGATGCCGTCTCGCTCGCCGGAATTACGGTGCGGCTTTATAATTCGACGAACGTCCTGGTCGGCACGGCGGTGACCAATCTGGACGGCGAATACTATTTCACGAGCGGCACTGCCGCCGACCCGGATATTACCGATAATATCGGCATCGTCAACGGCGGAATTCTGCCGAATACGGCGTACCAAATCCGCTTTGACAACGTGGCGAATTTTGCCGTCGGCGGCGTTTTGGCGGGCTTGGTTCCGACTCGCGCCAATGCCGCGCAGCAGGCGGGCAACACCGCCGCCACCGATTCGGACGCGCTTCGAGTGACGAATCCGGTCAACTCGCCGACGACCGGAGTTTTTCCGGTAATCAGTTATACGACGGGCGCGGCGGGTTCAAATAATCACACGCTCGATGCCGGATTTGCTTCGCCGGTTTCCATCGGCAGCACGGTTTTCAACGATGTCAATGACAACGGTTTATTCGACACGGGCGAAACCGGCATCGGCGGCGTTTCCGTCGAATTGCTCTACGATGCCAATAACGACGGCGTGATAAACGGAGCCGAATTAACGACTCCGCTGCTGACGATGACGACGAGCAGCGTTGCCGGTTCAATCGGCAATTACTTTTTCGGCGGTCTGACACCGGGCAATTATCAGGTGCGGATTCCGACTCCGCCGGCGACGGCGACGGTTTCGTCAACCGTTACCACGACCACCGACAATCGAATTGATAACGACGATAACGGTATTCAGTCGGGCGGCGCGGGCGGTTCGACGATTTCGCCGCTGATCAACTTAACGCCGGGCGCGGAGCCGCTCAATGCGGTGGAAACCGGACAGGGCGGAACGCAGGACGACACGGCTCCCAACATTGATGCGAACGGCGATATGACCGTTGATTTCGGATTTACGCAAAGTTATTCGATTGGTAATCGGGCGTGGTTCGACACGAACAACGACGGTCAAATCAACGCCGGGGAAGCCGGCATCAGCGGCGCTTCGGTGAGCGTTTTCGCCAGCACGAATTTGACGACCGCGTTGGCGACGATGACGACCGATACGCTCGGTTATTATCGCTTTGACAATTTAACCGCCGGAACTTACGTCGTTCGCATCAATCCGTCCAATTTTGCCAATGCCGGAGTTCTCGGCGGTTATCAAAATACGACGGGCAACACGGCGGCTGATTTGGATTCGACCATGACTGCCGGACAAAACGGCGAAGACGGAATCAATCCGACCGGCGCGGCAAATACGATTCAAACCAACGGCATTTCCAGCAGCGTCGTAACTTTGGGCGGACTTGCCGAACCGACCGGCGAAACCGACGTGCAGGCATCGGGACAGGGAACCGCCGACAACCAGGCGAATATGACGATTGATTTCGGATTCTACCGGATGAATCTGTCGGGAACGGTCTGGAGCGACAACGGCGCGGGCGGCACCGCCGTCAACGTCAATAACGGAATTTTAGACGGCACCGAAGCGGGCATTATCGGTGTGCGCGTCCAGCTTTACGACTCCGCCAACGTCGAAATCCCGGTTGGTCCCGACGGTATTCTGGGAACTTCCGACGACGCGGCGGGCGGAATGCTGACGAATTCTTCTGGAGATTACAACTTTCAGGGTTTGCCGCCGGGAAATTACCGAGTCGTCACCACGCCGAGCGGCGCGACTTCGAGCGTTCCGACGCAAATTAACCCGAACGATAATGTTGACAACGACGACAACGGTTTTCCGAACACGACAGAAGGGTTTACGGGCAAAATCATCAGCGGTTTAATCACGCTGACTCCGGCGGGCGAAGTGTCGTCGAGCAACGCGAGCGGCGCGACTTTTAATCCGACGGTTGACTTCGGCTACATTCTGGCGGCGACCGTCGTGCAGTTGGATAAATTTGATGCCTTCACCGACGGCGCAATCGTCGAGCTGCAATGGTCAACCGGCAGCGAAGCGAACAATTTGGGCTTTAACATTTATCGTGAAGTCAACGGCAAACGGCATCTGCTCAACGCCGCGCCGATTGCCGGAAACGCGCTGCGCTCAGGCGTTCAGCTTCAGGCGAGCGGCGGTGATTACAGTTGGACGGATAAAGAAGCGGTTCCGAACGCGGTTTATTATCTCGAAGATTTAGACCTCGACGGCAGCACGAATTTACACGGCGCGGCGACTCCGCAGTTCAGACAAACGCTCGACCAGCAGCCGAACGCCCGCACGTTCTCCGATCTGGCGAACGTCGCAAGTCCGGCGGGTTTCCGGGAAATTGTCGCCGGCGGCAATCAAAAATCCGCCGTCCTGACGGACCGAGCGGCGGCGGCGGCGATGGCGCAGCAGCAGCAGATCGCGGCTCTCGGCGGCGCGAAAATCACGATTAAACACGACGGCTGGTATCGCGTCACCGCCGGACAATTGCAGGCGGCGGGTTTTGACACTAATTCAAATCCGAAAACCTGGCAGTTATATGCCGACGGCGCGGAAGTTCCGTTCAAGCTGAATTCGGATTCCATCGAATTCTTCGGACGTGGAACGAACACGCCGCTGACCGACAAGCAGATTTACTATCTGATTAAAGGTCGCAGAAACGGCTTGCGCGTCAACGCCTCGGACGGCGGTGCGGCGGGCAAAAACGCCGACGCGCAAAGTTTCGGCGTGACGGTCGAACGCCGGGATCGGGCGATTTACGTGGCGGCTTTGTTGAACGGCGACGAAGATAACTGGTTCGGCGCGGTCGTCAGCCGGAGCAATGAAACGGTGCAGAATCTGAACGCCGTCAATGTTGACAGCGGCGAAGGATCACACCTGAGTTTGAAATTGCAGGGCGTAACGGCGGTTGAACATCAAGTCAGCGTCCGGTTCAACGATGCGGAACTCGGAATCGTCGAGTTTTCAGGCTTTGAAAATAAACAGTTCGAGTTCGATTTACCGGCATCGGCGGTGCGCGAAGGCGCGAACAGCGTTCGTCTGCAATCGAACGGCGCGGGCAGCGACGCGAGCTTGGTTGATACGATTCGACTCGGCTACCGGCGCGGCTACACGGCGAGCGATAACCGGATTCGGTTCAGCGTTCCGGCGAATCAGAGCGTTCGCGTCAACGGATTTACCGCCGCCGACATCAGCGTTTACGAAATTCGCGGCGGCGCGGCGCGGGCGCAAATCGTCGTCGGAATCGAAAGCTCGCCGGGCGGTGACGGTTTCAGTCTCGGCGCGGCGAGTGCCGACCGGGAAATGATCGCCGTCGTCAATGCGACCGTCGAACAAGCCTCGGCAGTCGAAGCGAACACGCCTTCGACGTGGCATAATTCCGATAATCAAGCCGATTTCGTCATCGTGACGGCGGGCGAACTCCGCGAATCAGCCGACACTCTGGCGGCGATGCGTGAAGCGCAGGGTTTGAAAACGAAAGTCGTGCTGGTTGACGATTTGTTCGACGAATTTACGTTCGGCAGA
>JAYVKL010000034.1:0-12578 GCA_043768465.1 Pyrinomonadaceae bacterium | reverse complement strand
TGCCGCCAGCGAAGCGCGGCGGCGGCAACACGCTGAAGCGTGAACTCAGAACTTTACGCACTTCTCAAACTGAATTGGTATAAGAACAGAGCTTTGAAATTTAGAGCGGTTATGGATTGAATGTAAGGCAGAGCGGTTAGTCTGCCTCGCCGCCAGCGCAACGCGGCGGCGGAACAGGCTAACAGTCTGTTCTACTTTTTCCCGTAAATCCAATCCGTAACCGCTCTAAGTTCGTGACGATCAAATCTCGCGTCTTGGTTCAGAGTCCAAACGCAGAACGCACTTTGTTCCTTCGCAGAGCGAAGCGCGGCGGAAACCAAGCTGTAGGCGTGGACTCACGAAGACGCGAGCTTTCGGAAACTTAAATTACAAAATCTAACACCTGAAATTTCAGCCGTATAATTCGATCATTCAAACTGACGTGATAAATTCGGTCAATTTGAAACTAATTCGTCATTTTGAGTTAAACAATAAAAAAAGTTGTTGACAATTATTTTTACCTGTTGTAATTTTGTTAAGTGATGACACGACAAGTGTCATCCCTATCGCCACCAACAGCGAAAAGTTTTCATAACACTACAATTCAAAAAATTAGAATTGCCTTCAAATAACGAAACAAAACGAAGCGGGAATTACGGCACTCCAATCAGTTCGAGCTGTCCTGAAGCATTACGCCAACAATGCTGAAAGACGAAAAAAGGTGGCACACCAAACCGCTATTCGCCGAATTAACGATTCGTTTGAGAGATGAAAACTTTGACGCGCCGCAGAAGAGAAGAAATACATTCAGTTAAAAAAGAGAAGCCTGGAAAAGGAGTAGAGAAAAAATGCTATTCGGTAAAAAGAAAAGTGTTGCCGGTTTGGATGTCGGTTCGAGTTCCATCAAAATGGTCGAACTCGACGGCAAAATGAACAGCCTGAGCCTCGTCGGTTTGGGATTTGAGAATTTGCCCGACGACACCATCGTTGACGGGCAGATTATGGAGTTAAACGTCGTCTCCGACGTGATTAAAAACATCTGCGCCAATCATCAAATGACCGCCAGCCACGTCGTCACGGGTGTCAGCGGTCACTCGGTGATTATCAAAAATATCGTGCTGCCGCCGATGAGCCGGGAAGAACTCGAAGAATCAATTGACTGGCACGCCGAAGAGCATATTCCGTTCGATCTAGCGGATGTCAATCTCGATTATCAGGTAACTTCGGAAACCACTGACGCGACTTCGGTCTTGATCGCGGCTTGCAAACGCGAACGCATTGACAATATCAAACAGGCGATTCAGCTTGCCGGTAAAATTCCGGTCGTCATTGATGTTGACACTTTCGCGCTGCAAAACTGCTACGAAGTCAATTATCAGCCGAACGATTCACAGGTTGTCGCCTTATTAAATATCGGCGCGGCGACGATGAACGTCAATATCGTGCAGGGCAGCCGCTCGCTGTTTACCCGCGACATCACGGTCGGCGGCAGTCAGTTCACCGACGTTTTACAGCGCAGCCTAGGCATCAGTTTTCAGGAAGCCGAAGCCGTTAAACGCGGTGTCCGCGATGCTTCGCCGAACGTCGAGGAAAAATCCATCGAACCGCTCATCAACGATGTCACCGAAATCGTGGCGATGGAAATTCAGAAGACCTTCGATTTTTACCGCGCCACGACCGAAGAAAACGAAATCGTCGTGCAGAAGATTTTGATTTCCGGCGGCGGCTCAAAACTCGCCGGACTCGCCGGAGAATTGTCCAAGCGTTTGGAGTTGCCGGTCGAAATTCTCGACCCGTTCAAAAGTATCAAAGTTGATACGCGCAAATTCGACCCGGATTATTTAAGTGAAATTATGCCCGAAATGGCGGTCGCCGTCGGCTTGGCAGTGAGAGGAGTAGAACTAAGATGATTAAGATAAATCTTTTAGATTCGGTCACGGAAAGACACGCCGGTGCAGCGATGGCGGTCGAACGCAAAATCGCCAGCCCGACATCGCAGCTTTTGATGATGACTTTGGCAGTGGCGTTTTTGCTAATCACGATTGTCGGCTGGGATGTCATCAGCACCCAGATGGCGCGAACCGAAGCCGAACGTCAGCTTGAGGAACAAAAACGGGTCGCCGTCGAACTCGAAGCCGTGACGAAGGAAATGGCGGAGTTGAAACAAAAGACCGACAACATCACGACGCGCATCGAAGCGATCAAAAAATTGCGCGATTCGCAAGCCGGACCTTCGGCGGTTTTAGAAGCGATGCGCGAAAGAATTGCGAGTGTGCCGGGAATTTATCTGGCATCGGTCGAGCAGACCGGCGAGCAACTGACGATTAAAGGCGATTCGCCCGACGAATCGGCGGTCACGCAGTTCGGGCGCAGCTTGGAATTCTCCAGCGGACTTTTCTCGAATTTGAATATCGAAACGCAGCGCAAGGACAAACCGAACCAGCCGACTGCGCCCGCCGGACAAAACGCGCCGCCGAAACAGGAAATCGTCGGCTTTACGATTCGCTGTGCTTACACGCCTTCCAAAGCGAAGGGTTCGCAGAACACCGCGACGACGGCTTCCAATCAAGACCAAACGGTTCAGCCGCAGCAGCAGGCGGCGGCACCGAAAACTTTGCCGGATGCCATCAGACAGCAGTTGCCGAAACCAGGCACCGACGGTTCGACGATTCCGCTGCCGCCGCAAGTCGCCAAAAATTAAAACCAGACATCGCATTTAGTTTAGTGATTCTCGAAGACTAAACATTGAGGAAACCGAAATGTTAGAAAAATTAAAAACCCAACCGTGGCACATCCAACTGTTACTTCTCGTCGGCATCGCGTCTCTGATGTATTTGTCGGTTTATTATTTCGTCACCAGCGAAACGCGCGTCGAGATCGCCGCTCTGAACGATCAGGTGGCGCAATTGACTGCCAAAAACGAAGCCGCGAAAATCGCCACGCAGCGCATCAACGAATTTCGTTCGCTCTACGCGAGCAAATCGGCGGAATACGAAGAATTAAAAGTTCTGCTGCCGGAACAGCGCGAAATCACCAACGTCCTGCAGGGTTTGCAGACGACGGCGGGCGACAGCCGTTTGATTGTCAACCGTTTTACTCCGAAAGAAGACGTGGCGCAGGACGGAATGATGGCGAAGCCGGTCGAAATCGAAGTGGACAGCAATTTCAACAATCTGCGTTCCTTCTTTGAGAAAATGGCAAAGCTCCAACGCATCGTTTCGATCAGCGATTTCAAATTGAATCAATTGGAAAAACAATCGGGCGACCGCACTCTGCACGCGCAATTTTTACTAACGACCTATTACGCCGCGCCGGAAAAGTTAGCACCGGCGACCACGACACCGGGACAATTGGGCGCACCCGCGCCGAACGCCGCGATACCGCCGCCGGTCGCTAAATAGAGAGCCAGCCGGATCAATCTGAATTTTGGAAATTTTTGAGTGAGAGAGAGAGAAAGTTATGATTAAATCGAAATTTACACGCCTTTTGAGTTTGGGCATTGCCTGTGCCGGTTTCACGCTGGCGAGCGGAAATGCCGTGTCGGTGGCGGCGCAAGCCCGCGACCCGTTTGAAAAACCGGGTTACGCCAAGCCGCGCCCGACCGGTTCCGGCGTAACTGCGACCGGACAGCCGCGAGCGGTGAAAGCGAAACCTGCCGGACCGCCGCCGGTCGGTCCCGTGACGGCTCCGCCGATTGAAAGCCGCATCGCCTACTACAAAAATCTGCGCGAATCGGCGGCGACCAGCGGTTTGGAATTGCCGAAGGTGACAAGCGTTCTGACTTTGGACGAAATGGCGGTCATCGGTATTTTTCGCACCCCGCGCGGTTACGCCGCGATGGTCGAAGCCAAACCGATCAAACTTTCTTACACGATTTATCCGGGCGAGAAATTTTTTGACGGGCAATTAGTGGCGATTGAAGAAAATCGCCTTGTTTTCCGCAAAATTACGAAAATGAACAACAACAAATTCGTGACGATGGTCGAAAACAAAACGTTGCGGCAGTTTACGGTCGAGCAGGAAATTCAGGGAACCGCGCCGATTTCGCCGCCCGACCGCAAAGAAGAGCAAGCCGCCGGAACGACTCTGACCCCGAAAAACCCGTCGTCGGCAGCCGCTTCACCTTCGATGATCGTTTCGCCGCTCGACGAAATGAATCGCCAGCCGAAGGAAGTCCCCGCCAAAACCGGCGGGGAAAAGTCCGCGAAAAACGCCAAAAAACCGGTTAAAGTCGCCAAGACTAAAAAGTCGGAAGATCAAAAGTAACCGCTCAAGACCAACTGCATTATTCGAGTCGAACAATCGGCAAACAGATTTTCAAACGGCGCGGGTTATTTCCCGAACCGCGCCGCCACTTCAAACAATAATTTAATTAAAACGTGTCTCTCCGAACAACGGACGAGATGGATTGACAACGGAGGAAACATGGATTCTCTTGGAAAATTAAGCGCAGTCGGCAAACGCGCCGTCATCGCTCTGATGCTTATCGGCACGCTGACTTTATCGCTGGCGGCGCAAACCATCGCCCCGCAATCGCAGCAGGGCAAACGCTTCGGCGATCCCGGATTCGTCGGCGAACCGATTAATCTCAACGTCGTTAACGCTGATGTCCGCGACATTTTAAACTACATCACCGAACAATACGGCATCAATTTCGTGATTGATAAATCGGTCAAAGCCGTGCCGGTGACGATCAACGTCAACGATGTGCCGTGGAACGTCGCGCTCGAATCGGTGCTGCGCTCGCAGGAATTGGGCGTTCAGGTGAACGGTTCGATTCTTCGCATCGCCGAGCAGAAAACGCTCGCCGACGAGCAAGCCATCGCGCAGAAAATCAGGGACAACCAACTCGATACGTCGGCACTTTACACGGAATTTATCCGCCTTAATTTCGCTCGCGCCTCCGGCAATCTGAATGCCGAAGCGGGCGGCGCGGGGCAATTTACCTCCGGCGTTTCCAGCAATAGCTCGAACGCGGGCAGCACCTCTAACAGCAGCGGCTCCGATCAGGGAATTTTGGGAATCATCAAACGCCGTTTATCACGGCGCGGCGCGGTCGAAGTTGACGGGCGCAGCAACACTCTGATTATCACGGACGTGCGCGAAAATATTGATGCGATTCGCCAACTCGTCACCTTATTAGATCAGCCGGAACCGCAAGTCGAAATCGAAGCCCGCATCGTCGTGGCAACGCGCAATTTCAGCCGCGATTTGGGCGTTCAATTAGCGGCATTAGTTCTTAGTAACGGTCGCGGAGCTTCATTTGCGACGCTGCCGGGAAGTTCAACCGCCGGCGGCACGGGCAATAACACGACCGGCTTAGTTCCGGGAGGAATTCCGAACGGCATCGGACAACAGCCGCTTAATAAGTTGGTGTCTTCGATTCCAAGCACGGTGATCGGTTTGACGACCGGCATTTTCGGCTCGGCGCAAATCAGCGCGTTGATTACGGCGGGCGAAGCCAAAGGGCAGGCGAAAACCATCGCCACGCCGCGCATCACGACCTTGAACAATCGTCCGGCGCAAATCGAAAGCGGTTCGCAAATCCCGATTACGACGATTCAACCGGGCGGCGGCGGCGCGGGTGGCGTTTTAATTGCGACGACCGAATACGTTTCCGTTCCTTTGAGATTGGCGGTAACACCGCAGATTACCGATGTCGGTATGATTCTATTAAATGTCGTGGCTGAAAACAGCACGGCGGTCGCTTCCGGCGGCGCGGCTCCGGCAATCAGCACGCAGCGAATGCAGACGCAGGTGATGGTTCCCGATGGCGGCACGACCGTGGTCGGCGGTGCCTTGCTCGACAGCGAACGCGAAACGCAGGATCGCACACCGGGAATTTCGAGAGTCCCGCTGTTAGGCAATTTGTTCAAACGCAAAGGCGTGTTCCGCGATTCGAGCGAACTGCTTTTCTTTATCACGCCGCGCATCTACCGTCCTGATTTTGAAGGAAATACGACTTCCGGCAGAGTGACCGACACGACGCGCTCGACGACGATTATTCAGCCCGTGCCGCTCGGCAATCCGCCGTCGAATTCGGGCGAGCAGCCGGCTCCGACGACCAATCAGCAAAATCCGCTCGTCCCGGTCGTGCCGGCGGCTCCGACTCAGGCAAGACCGAACAACACGAATAACCGACCTTAAACACATCCGATATTCGGAGTTCGAATTGATAACAATTTGAACTCCGAACATCGCCCGAATGAGCATTGAACTGGTAGAGTAAAACTCGAATTCAGGTTTCCTCCGAAAACTTCCGCCGGACTACTCGTTAGTCCGGCGGAAGTTTTTGTTCGCCCGAAACGCAGGCGAATCAAGAGAAACCAGGAGCGTGTTTGGAAAGTCATTCAGGCGGCGAGCGGACGGCCTAATTTCACATTAGGCATTCGACATCTTTAATTTTTGTCCGGTAAAAATTTAGAATGTAAAATATAAAATTGCCGGTCTTTCCTGAACCTCCAAACCCGCTCTCAGGTAATTCGACTGCCGATGTTCACTGGTTGCCCGAGCGAAGCGGCGTTGCAGTAATTTCAGTTTGAATAACGTCTCCGCTTTTAACCGATGTCGCCGATTATCTCCAGCGGAATAAAAAATATGTCCATCAAATCCGCGAATTCCACGTCTAATTTCCCTTCACATTTCAAGCATCAGGTTTCGTCAGTTTACGGCGCAATGTAGCCGGTCGGGACGGGAATATCGTTGCCGTCACCGAACGCGACGCTGTAAAAGGAATTGTCGGAACTTTTCAAAATATACCAGTTGCCGGAACGATTGACGGCGAGGTCGGTTTTGCCGTCGCCGTCGTAATCCGCCGGCACGGGTTTGTCGGCTGCAATGCCGAAAGCCGTGCCGCTAAAGGAATTGTTGGAACTGTTCAGACGATACCAGCCGCCGTCGGACGGGCGGAAAACGGCGATGTCGGTTTTGCCGTCGCCGTCATAATCCGCCGGAACTGGTTTATCGCCGTTTGCGCCGAATTGATTGGCGACGAACGCGCCGTTTGAACTGTTTAAGCGATACCAGGTGCCGTTCGACGGGCGGAAAACGGCGATGTCGGTTTTGCCGTCGCCGTCGTAATCGCCCTGCGCCGTTTTATCGGTGGCAATGCCGAAAGCTGCCGAAACCAACGAATTGTTGGAGCTTCGCAAATAATACCAGGTGCCGTTCGACGGTCGCCAGACGGCGAAATCCGATTTTAAATCGCCGTCGTAATCGCCGACGACCGGCACGTCGCCGCTCGCGCCGAACGCGACGCTCATAAAGCCGCCGGAGCTTTTCAAAACATACCAGGTGCCGTTCGACGGACGGAAAACCGCGAAATCGCTTTTGCCGTCGCCGTCGTAATCGCCCGCAACGACTTTATCACCGCTCGCCCCGAAAGGTGCCGCGGTGACATTCCCGTTCGTGCTGTTCAGGCTATACCAGAAACCGTTCGACGGACGAAAAACGGCGACATCCGATTTGCCGTCCGCGTCGAAATTGGAAACCGCGAGACCGCTCTGAGTGCTTTTCGAGGCGGTGTAAATATAATCGCCGCCCGGTCCGCCGTCGCTGTTGGCGGCGTTGCCCGCCGCGTAAAAATTTATTTTGCCGACGCGCTGCGCCGGAGCCGTCCAGTTAAACGTCCAGGATTTCGATCCCGAAACCGTCGGGACGATGCCGTCCGAAGTATGCTCGATATAAGTTCGCAGGCTGCCGCCGACATTGCCGGTCAGAAGCTGCATCTGCGGCAAAGGCTGGGTCGGCAGCGTATAAGTTCCGATTCGCTTGCCGCCCGCGTCAATCGCCGTCATCTGAAATCCGTAGTTAACCGCGTCTTCCTTACTCGTCGTGACGGTCAGGGGAATCTGCTGGTTCGGCACATAATATGCCGGCAAACCGCTGATGGTAATGCCGCCCGTGCCGCTGTTAAGAGGAAAATCCGAATGACACGCCGTGCAGTTCGATTCGTTCGGCGCGTTCGTGTGCGAGGGCGACGGACCGAAAGCCGACGCCCTCACTTTTTGGTATTTGGCGGAAAACTCTTGAAAACCGAAAACTGCGAAACCGGCGGCGAACGCGATGACCGATAATTTGACGAATAAAATTCTGCGCGAAACAACAGGCATTACTTTTTACTCCTTCGTAGAAAATTGTCTGAAATTTGGGAAAGGAATTAGACGTTTTACTCAAAACAAAAGTTGAAACAAAACGTCTGTTTAAAAAATATGCTTTGCGGCGGTAAAAGTCAAAAAACATCCGGCTGAAGCCGGACGGTCAAAATACTCGACGACAAAATCTTTCAGAAGCCGTTTGGAAACGCCGTCGGTTCGTGAAAATCGCGCTGCCGGCAGCGCGTTTTTCAACCTTTTTCGATTAGCCTGGCGCGTGGTCAAAGCCGGTCGGCGGCTTTCGAGACACGCTTTTAGAACCTTCTGAATAAATTAAAGCCGAGAATGAACCTGCGCGGCGACAGCAGCAGATTGCTTGAGTTGGAGCGGCTGGTCGTGGTGGTCTGTGTGTTGGAAAAGGTCAGCGCGAACGAGTGTTTGCCGATGTTTCTTTGAATTCCGAAACCGATTGCCGGCTCAGACTTGTTCTCGAAGCCGAGGACGTTAAAGTTACGGTCGAAAATCGGAACTACTTGACCGAGTTTGAAGCCGGTGCGCGGCACGAATTCAAATAGAGCCAGGACGTTCGGCGTAATCAAAACGCTCGTGCCGAAGCCGTAGGAAATCGTGTGCGTCGGCAGGCGAAAAGTATCGGCGACGGTCGCGGGCGGGAAAAAATCCTCCGGTCGCGGGTTAAAACGCCTCTGCCCGTTGGCGTTAAAATGAATTGCCGGTGAAAAAAACAAATAAACCCGCTTTCCGACGCGCCGCGAAATCATCGTTTGCAGGTTGTAATTGTATTCTTCGGTAAAATTCCCGTTGCCTTCGATGCTGGCGTAGGTGTTTAAAGCGATTGGCGATTTCTCATTCTGGTCGAGCCAGTGATAGCCGACACCGAGTTCGATTGTCCGGCACAATCCTTTTTGACAAAGCGGCGAACGGCTCGCCGAAACATATAATCGGTCGGTGATGCCGTAACTGAGGCTGAAAGAAGAAACCGAAAAACTGTCAAAGCCGAGCAAAGTTCTCGCGCTCTGGTTGATCGGGTGAATCGGCTGCGAAAAACGGTGACTGAACGAGAGATTCAAAGAACCTTTCGGAACTTTTTTGGGTGTCGGAACATTTACAATATGGTAATCGAATGGTTCTTCGCCCGCATCGAAGTCGTAAATGCTTTCTTCCTTCGGCGCGGTCGGCGGCGCGTTTTTTGCCGTCCGGTCTTCTTTCGGAGTCAAACTATTTTCGGGCGGCGAATCCGCCGCCACCGGCTCGACGGTTTTTTTGGTCGTGTCAACGCGGATTTTTTCGCCGTTTGCCACGATATAAACAACGCCCGGCGCGGTTTCGTCGAAAACGACTTGAATATCGCCCGGAGATTTAACGGTTTTAGTCGGAGTCAGAGGCTCGGCGGCAATCGCTTTGCTCGGTTCTTTCGGCGGCGCATCAGCCGTTTGATTCGGATTCTGGCTGAAGCCTTCGATGCCGCCGCCCGTAATTATAAACGCCGCCAGACAAACAAAAACGGCGGTTTTGAAATCAAACGCAGTTGTAAAATTTCTTTTAGTCATTTGATGATTTAACGCGCGCAGCGGAACGCCGACGACTCGAATCTCCATCCATATTCTGAATTCTGAACGATTGACGAACCGAATCCGATTTACGGCACGAAAGCCGCCGGAACGGGTTTGTCGCCGCTCGAACCGAACGCGATGCCCGTAAATCCGGCTTGGCTGCGCTGCAAATACCAGGTTCCGTCTCGAAAGACGGCGAGGTCGGTTTTGCCGTCGCCGTCATAATCCGCCGCGACGGGCAAATCGGTTCCTATCCCGAAAGCCGCCTCCGCAAATCCGGCTTGGCTTCTTTGCAGATACCACGTTCCGTTATTCGGACGAAAGACGGCGACATCGGCTTTGCCGTCGCCGTCGTAATCGCCGACCACCGGTTTATCGGTGCCGCTGCCGAAAGCGACGGCAGTAAAACCGAGCGAACTGCGCTGTAAATACCACGTTCCGTTTCTGTAAACGGCGACATCGGCTTTCCCGTCGCCGTCATAATCCGCCGCCACCGGCTGATCGCCGTTTTGTCCGAATTGAATCGCGGCAAATCCGGCGGTTGATTGAAGCAGATACCACGTTCCATTGCTCGGACGAAAGACGGCGAGATCGGCTTTGCCGTCGCCGTCATAATCGGCGGGCATCGGAATATCGGAGGCATCGCCGAAAGCCACGCCGGTAAAACCGAGCGTGCTTCGGTTAAGAAACCACGTTCCTGAGCGATAAACCGCCAAATCGGTTTTGCCGTCGCCGTCGTAATCGGCAGGCACGATTTTGTCGGCTGAAGTGCCGAACTGAGTGCCGGAGAAACCGCTCTGCGAGCCGAGAACATACCAGAAACCGCCGTTCGGACGAAATAGGGAAATATCCGCTTTGCCGTCGCCGTCGAAATCGGCGAAGACGCGACGCACCACCGACGGCGGAGCCTGAACTATCGCGCTGGTCGTGTAAGTCACGTCGCCGCTCGGTGTGCCGTCATTATTTGCCTGGTTGCCGGCGGCGTAAAAAGTTATCTCTCCGATGTTGGTCGCCGGAGCCGTCCAGTTAAAAGTCCAGGAAGCGCCGCCCTGCTGGTTGGCGAAGGTTCCGGCGGTCGTGTGTTCGATATACAAACGCCCGTTTTCGCTGAGTGTTTGGGTGTTGCCCGTGAGATTCGCAAAAGAGCCGGCGGCGGCGTTGTTAGCCAGCGATGTCAATTCAAAACCCCAGCGGCGGCGCGTCGAATCGGTGGAGATATGGCGAACCTGTATTTGATAAGTTTGACCGGGAGTATAATTCGGCGGAGCGGTGATTGAAAATTGCGCGGCGGTGCTGGCTCCGCCGTGACAGCTCGAACAATTGGCTTCGCCCGGCGCACCGCTGAAACCCGCCGGCGGTCCTGAGCTAAATGATTTGACGGTGTGAACAAGTCCGTTGTCACTCGTCAAACCCACCGCCGCTAATCCGACAAAGAACAGCAGACTCAGGATTTTTACTCTTTTGGTCGTTATTTTTAACATAAAATTTAAGTCGAAAACTAGAACGTCAAACGTACTTGTAATTTTCTGCCGGAAGGCAGGTGTTTCTGGAAATCGAAATCGTTCAAAAGTTGAAATTTTAACCGTGAAATCGGCGGATATAGGCAACGACGGATTTAATTTCAGTCGGTTTGAGAGTTTGTTTGAAACCGGGCATTTTTCCTTTGCCTTTGGTGATAATTCGGGTGTCGCGCACGTCGTCCGGTTCCCATTCCTCGCCCGTCAGGTCAACGGCTCCGGTTTGTTTCCCTTTGGCGGTCTGCGCCCGTCCGTCCGTGCCGTGACACCTCGCGCAGGACATCGCGTAAATGCTCGCTCCATCGCCGGGCGGCGGCGGAGTCAGCGGATTCGCCGCCGCCCCAGCCATACTGCTCCGAGCAGCGACCGCCGATATAAACACTGCCGCCGCGACCGTCGTTAAGACCAAAAGCGTTTTTGCGATGGTCAGTAACCTGAATTTCATCTTTATCTCCTCCGATTATGTTAAAATCGTCCGCTTAAATCAGACAGTCTCCGCCGTCGCCCGAAAAAGACGGAGCGACGTTTAATATCACTGAAAATCTTTTTATTCGTAACCGGAAACTAAATGGCGTGGAGCCTTTTGATGTGAATCGGTGCGCGATCAAACATCTAGTAACAAAGAAACGGACGCTTGCCTGCCGCGAGTTGGAACACATAGAGAAAATCTCCCTGACGAAAATTTCGTTTCTAATATAATTTGTCCGGTTTACCAAATTTCAGATTGCCTTCTGTGACGCAAGTATAAAGCCATCATCTTCGACGGTCGAGATGTCGCGGTAAAGACCCGACTGCTCATAGAATGTTCTCTGCGGTAGGTTTTTATGCCGGGAAAATTCAAAATAACTCTTTAGAATTTTGGAATTTTCGCCGAAATCCTGAACGGCGCGTCTATCGTTTGCCAAATTTAACCGGCCGACGCGGAGAATTTTTGGGCGGTCAAAAATCCTTATCCAGCCTGAGTCTTGAGTTGAAATCAGACGCTGATGAACGCCGATCAAACGGATTACCGCCGATCATTTTTAGTGAACTTTCCGCCAGAGCAGGCAAATACATTCATCAAAGCCGCGCCGATCCGTTAAAGCCGCGTTCCTTCCGGTCTAATTCCCTTATTCATTTGAACTCTAAACTGATACGCTTTTCAACTCAAAATTGTGCCATCGGTCAGCACCGCCTGCGGTAGCGGGCGGGTTGCAGGCTCAATTTTACCAGTCGCTGCCGCTTCCGACTTGTTTCTAACTAAAAACGGTATGAGAGCGTGTTTGGAAAACCATTCGGTCGGCGAGTTGACGGCTTAATTTTACATTCTTCATTCGACATTTTTAATCTAAAAGAATTCCCCGATAGCTTGCTTCGGGGTTTCCTTATTCACCCTGAAAGGGTGTAACTTCCTGGTCTTAGAAAATTCGTGGTTTCGC
>JAYVKL010000033.1:0-5396 GCA_043768465.1 Pyrinomonadaceae bacterium | reverse complement strand
TCAATGTTTATGGTGGCTTGGGAGGGATTTGAACCCCCGACACGCGGATTTTCAGTCCGCTGCTCTACCAACTGAGCTACCAAGCCGATTGTAACTTATTTATACCTTATCGCTTACCGATGAATCATTCAAATTCATAACTTATCAATACCGGCGGGTTTTACTTTTCACGCCTTTGCGAAATGCGAAGTTGGATTATAAAAAATGGAGATGAATTATGCAACCGCCAAAGTTATTTTCGATGGTTATGGAGAAAGAACATTCTTTAGAATCGCGTTCTCACTCCTGGTCAAAATAAAATCAATTGGCTGCGCTTTGAAAAAATCAGAGACGGACGAATACCTGCGCGGAACCGTCGAAAATAATGCTCCGGTCATCGTCATCGGACGTGATTTTCGGCACGAATCGGTTGATGATGTTTCGGCTGACAGGCTACGCGGCGGTTTTGAAGCGACGCGGTATCCGGTTGATTCGGGACACGAACGCATCGGATTCAACGGCGCGATTTCGGACGGCGGCGCACGTCTTAAAAAATTGCGGGGACATTGTAAACGCCCTCAAACAACCTAAAATTCCGGTTGACGCGGGAAACATTGAATTTTAACCGGCAGTGCGGTCCTGCGCCACGAAACGATTGCCTTCGAGGTGTTGCGGCTCGGCATCAAGTTTGTCGAGAAGTTCCTGCGCGTCGGCGTGGTCGGCGACGAGTCTGCCGTTTTCGATGTGTGCCAGCGCGGTGCTGACCAGCCATTTCACCGTGTCCCAGGTGCCGTCGGCGCGCTGTCCGGCGACGCGCTCGATGCCGTTTTTTTCGTTCTCAGCCCGCGTCCGAAAGGCTTTATATTCTTCTTTCGGTCTGACTTCGATGTAGTAAAACTCGCCTTGATGCTTCGCCCCATTCATAACTTCAGTTCGGCTGCTCATCAATCCATCCGCCCGCTTCAGTCCCGGAGAATGTGTTTAATTCGCGCCGTAATTTGTGACCTCGTTTTCCGATAATTTTCTTCCGCGTAATTTGACGATTGTTTCGGCGCAGGCGGCAAATTCGCGGCGCAAAAGCCGACTGATTTCAAAAAAGAGGGGTGCAGATGTGGATATTTCGGCGAAATGATGCCGATTCAAATTGAATAGTGCGTCCTGTCAGAACCGCCGACGGCAGCGGGCGGGTTTTCCGCGCCTGCACCGACCCGCTGCCGTCGGCGGTTCTGACCCTTTGATACGCCTAAATTGATTTGGATCGGTATAATTTGCCGCCTCCGAATTTTGTCAAGAGACGGCTCTTCGCCTGAAAACGGCGAGCGAACCGTTGACGTAAATAAAAAGATGAACAAAAATGGGAGAGCTGAAAACGCTCTCCGCAAAAGCCCGAACACCGACACCGCCGGATTCCCAAATCGCCGGCTGAGTCTTTGTTCGAGAAACATTCTAATTCCAAAAAGAATCAAATTGACTGTGTGTATTTATCTCATTTGGAGAAAACTTTTTAAATCAGGATCAAGGGAAGATTTGATAAGGGATTTTCCCTACCAAGTGAGCGGTCAAAATTAAACCATACAATTAAATCGCCGATGACCCGGATGACGTTAACCGATGATATGTTTTGTGGCGATGTTTTATTCGGGTCATCCGGGTCATCGGCGGTTAAGTTTTAATATAATACCGATTCAAATCAAATGGTGCGTAAAGTTCTGAGTTCACGCTTCAGCGTGTTGCCGAAAGCTGTGCGCGGCGGCAAAGTGCGTTCCGCGTTTGAACTCAGAACTTGACGCACTTCTCAAACTGAATTGGTATAATTTTGTTCACCCGGCTCAATGAGAAATCTCGTCCAATAAAGCGCGTTTGAATTTATGATGGCAGCATCTGTTTTCCCGTTTGCGCCAATTGCCGAAGCCTTAATTTTCCTGCATCCAGCCTTGCAGAATGGCGTAGCTGATAATGTCTTTGCGGCTGTTGAGGTTGAGTTTGTGCTGGGCGTTGGCTTTGTGCGCCTCGACGGTTTTGACCGACAGGTCGAATTGTCCGGCGATCTCTTTATTGCTGTAGCCGAGCGCGATGAGGCGCAGTGTTTCGGATTCGCGCCCGGAAAGTTTCGCCCCGCGTGTTTCGCCGCGCAACTTGCCGGGTTTTTCGCGGTAGCCGTCGAAAACTTTGCCGGCAATTGCCGGATCGAGATATTTGCCGCCGAGCGCGACGGCGCGAATGGCGCGCAGCAGTTCAACCGACGCGCTCTGTTTTAAGACGTAACCGGAAACGCCGGCTTGCAGCAACTCCTGCAAATACGCCTCGTCGGTGTGGCGCGTCAAAGTCAGAACTTTGACTTCCGGCATCATTCTTTTGAGTTTCGCCGTCGCCAGCAAACCGTTCAAACCGGGCATCGAAACGTCCATCAGCACGATGTCGGGCTTTAATTCTTCGGCGAGGCGAATGGCTTCGCGTCCGTCGCCCGCTTCGCCGACGACTTCCATATCCGGCTGCGATTCGATAATCAAACGGATTCCTTCGCGCACCGTGGCGTGATCTTCGGCGATTAAAATTCGTAATTTATTCGTCATCGAGATTCTCCTTTTCCGTAAATGTCGCCGGAACGCGAACAAAAATCGTCGTCCCTTTCCCCGGCGCGGATTCGATTTCCAGACTGCCGCCGATCAGCGCGGCGCGTTCCCGCATTCCGATCAAACCGATGCCTTTGCCGCGATTCATCTTATTTTTCGGGTCAAAGCCGCTGCCGTCGTCGTTGATAATTAAAACGATTAAATCCTCGCCGCGTTTTTCCAAAGATACTTCGACGCTGCTGGCTTTGGCGTGTTTGTGGACGTTGTTGAGGGCTTCCTGCGCGATGCGGTATAGATTCGTTTCGGCTTCCGGCGCGAGCCGCTCTTTTTTGATGTTTGAGCCGAGCAACTCCGCCGCGATGCCCGAATAATGCGCCCATTCGCGGACGTATTTGGCGAGCGCGGCGTATAAACCCAAATCGTCGAGTGCCGCCGGTCGCAATTCCCACGCGAGGAAATCAATGCCCGCGTCGAGGTGTTTGGCGATAGTCTGCGTTTCGTCAATTTTGCCGCGCAGTTCACGGTTGCCTTCGCACAGTTTTCCGACCGCTTCGAGTTTTAGGCGCAGTCCGGTCAAAAGCTGTCCGAGTTCGTCGTGCAGATCGCGGGCGATGCGTTTGCGTTCGTCTTCCTGCGCGCCGACGAGCGTTTGCAGCATTTCTTTTTCGCGTCCGATTTGTTCGGCTTTGATTCGTTCGGTCATATCGCGGGCGATTTTAACGAAGCCGTCAACTTTACCGTCTTTGAGCGACTGCATCACGCCGGAGACGTAAAAGCGCGTGCCGTCACGACGCAGATGAAAGCGTTCGTCTTCTGCGCTTCCGTTTTTCATCGCCGTTTGCATTTCCATCGCCGGAACGCCATTTTCGCGGTCTTCGGGCGTAAATAAAATATCGCACGGCTGCCCGATAATCTCGCTTTCCGCGTAGCCGAACATTTTTTTCGCGCCCGGATTCCAGCCGTTGATAATGCCCGTCACATCGGTGGTGGTAATCGCGTAATCTTCGACGCTGTTGATAACCAGGCGCAGCCGTTCCTCGGATTCGTGGAGAGCTTCTTCCGCCAATTTGCGCGTCGTGATGTTCAGGTGCGAGACGACCGCGCCGCCGCGCCCGCCCCGTAGCGGCGTGACATTTAATAAAAACCAGCGTTTCTCGACCGGCGAGTGGCACGGATATTCGTGCGAGAACTGGGCGAGATTGCCTTTCAGAATGCTTTCGATGCCAGCCATCACCCGGCGCGCGTCAGCCAGAGAATCGCCGGTCGCGCGGCGGCAGACTTCCAGATAATTAACGCCGACACCGGTGCGCTCAGGCGCGTCTTCGCCGCCGTTTTCGCGGGCGAATCGCCGCCACTCTTCGTTGATGGCGGTGATGCCGCCGTCCGCGCCCAGCACGGCGATTTGCGCGGGCAGCGAACTCAGCACCGCGCTGTTAAATTCGCTTGCTTCGCGCAGCTTTTCTTCGGCGCGTTGGCGCGTCGTGACATCGTTGAAAATGACGGCGACTTTGCGGCTTTCCCGCTCGCCGACGGGACAGGCATAGATGTTGAGCCAGCGATTCAACGCCAGGACGTCGCTCGTCAGGCGAATCGGCTCGCCGGTCAGGGCGACATTGCCGTAAATCTCGAACCAGTGCTTTTGAAGGTCCGGGGCGAGTTCGAGGATTCTTTTTCCGACCGCGTTCTGCAATCCGCTTTGTTTCTCGAAAGCCGGATTCGTTTCCAAAAAGCGGTAATCAACCGGTCGGTCGTCTTCGTCGAAAATCACTTCGATCACGCAGAAGCCTTCGTCAATCGAATCGAATAAATTGCGGTAACGCTCTTCGGATTCGCGTAGTGCTTCGTCAGAGCGGGTGAGTTCGAGCCGCGCCCAGACGCGCTCCGTCAAATCGTTCATCAACTCGATTTCGTCCGCCTGCCAGACGTGCGCCGCGTCTTTGTAGACGACCAGCATCAATCGCCATTCGTCGTCTTTGACCACCGGGGCAGCCAGAAACGCGCCGATTTTCAAACGGGCGTAAGCGGCGGCATCCGCTCGTGAATCGTTCTGCGTGTCGTTGACGATGAAATTTTCACCGGCGCGTCCCGCGTTCTGAAATTCGTCCGACAGATACTCCGAAAAGCGATACACGCCGCTTAAGCCCGGCGCGTCCGGGCGATGCCAGTCGTGGTTGACGACGGCGGCATCTTCAGTTTCGTTGATTTCGATCAGGGCGCAGTTCGACAAATCGAGATACGCGCCGATTTTCGCGCCGACGTTTCGCATAATCTCGTCAATGCCGGACATTTCGATCAAATCGCGGCTCGTTTCGGCTAAGAATCCGAGATTGGTTTCGAGACGTTTGCGCGTCGTGACATCGCGCGTCGAACCGGCGACCGCTTCGACGGAGCCGTCGGCGGCGGCGACCGGACTGAAGATATATTCGTAAAAACCGCCCGCGCCGGTTGGACTCGTGAAGGGCGTTTCGTCTCTGACCGGCTCGCCGGTCTCGAAAACCTCTTTTATCTGGCGGTGCAGTCGGGCGGCTAAATCTTCCGGGTAATTCAAATCGAAAAAGTTTTTGCCGACGATTTCTTCCGAAGTGATGCCTAATAAATCGAGCAGCGGCTGATTTGAATAAACGAAACGCCCGTCTTTATCAAAAATGTAGTTGAAATCGGTGATTGACGAAAGCGTCGTGTCGAAAATGCGCGTTTGCCGTTCAAGATTCCGCACCGATTCGCGCAAATCTTCCTCCGCCTGTTTGCGCGTCGTGATGTTGACGAAGGTGATAATCGCGCCGCTCTGGTCGTCCGCCGTTCGAGACGGCGTAATCTGCATCAAAAACCAGTGGGAGAGTCGAG
>JAYVKL010000032.1:0-8826 GCA_043768465.1 Pyrinomonadaceae bacterium | reverse complement strand
GTTGATTCCGTAATCTTTACTTTTCCGCTCTTGATAACTCACTTCTTATCAGAAATGTCTAATCAAATGCTTTTCTCTAACTTTTTACTGAGGCATTACAATATGGTAAATGATCGTTATCATTTTTTTGCCACTTCCGTTATATTTAATGCCAATTATGTCGGCTGAAAAGATAAAATTTTTATCCTTGCAAATGCTCGGCGTGTGCTTTATCGAAGTCGGCGGGCGAACGATTGATTTGCGCCGCAAGCCGAAACAACTGGTCAAACTGCTTGCCTTGCAATCGAATCAGCGTCTTCACCGCGAGCAAATCGTTGAGCTTTTGTGGGCTGATCAGGAGCCGGAAGCAGCGATTAATAATCTGCACAAAACCATCCATGCCGCGCGTCGCGCCTTTGAGCCGGATTTAATTTCGGGCGGCGATTCAAAGTTTATTTTGACCAAAGAAGGACAAATAATTTTAAACGCGCCGGACGGATTGCAGATTGACTTTCTGGATTTTGAAACGCTCGCCGCCGAAGCGTTACGATCAACAGACGAAAAATCGCACGAAAATGCGCTGGCGATTTATGCGGGCGATTTGCTGCCCGAAGATTTGTATGAAGATTGGACAAACGAGCGGCGCGAAAGTTTGCGCCGCTCGCATCGAAAATTGCTGCACAAACTCGCCGCGCTTTACGAAAGCCGCGCAAAATTCGAGCGGGGAGCGGAAGTTTCTCGAAAACTGCTCGCGCTTGACGGACTGGACGAAGACGCGCATCGCAGTTTAATGCGCTCACTCTCGCTCGGCGGAAATCGTCAGCAGGCAGTCAAACAATTTGAACAATGCCGCGCCGTTCTGAAAAAAGAATTGGACGTTGAGCCGGAGAATGAAACGCGCGAACTTTTCGAGCAAATCGTGTCCGGGAAATTTCAGCCGCAAACCAAACAATCTCAACTGTCTGCGGATTTAAACGGCGGAAAATCTTCCACACCGCCCACGCCGCGAACGAATTTGCCGCATCAACTGACGAGTTTCGTCGGACGCGCGGGAGAAATCGCCGAAATTAAAAGCTTGCTCAAAAGGACGCGATTGTTGACGCTGACGGGCGCGGGCGGCATCGGCAAAACCAGACTCGCCCTCGAATCGGCTGGCGAACTGCTCGACAAATTCCGGGACGGCGTGTGGTTCGTCGAACTTGCCGCGCTCAGTGATTCGTCGCTCGTCGTTCGCGCCGCCGCCGCCGCGCTGGGAGTTCAAGAAGACGCGACGCGCCCGTTAACGGAAACTCTGCACGAATTTTTGCGTTCAAAACAAATCCTCTTGATATTCGATAACTGCGAACAGATTGTCGGAGCGTGCGCCGCGCTCGTCGCCGAGTTATTAAAAAATTGTTCCGAATTGCGCGTGCTGGCGACGAGCCGCGAAGCACTCGACACGAGCGGCGAAATTGTTTGGAGCGTTCCGACTTTATCCTTGCCGTCGGAAATTCGAGTGCAAACAGCACTCGCCGATTTTGCCGATTACGAAGCCGTGCAGCTTTTCATCGAGCGGGCGCGGTTGGTTAAGCGGCGCTTTTCGCTCGCTGCAAATAACGCCGAAACGATTGCCCGTTTGTGCCGTCAACTCGACGGGATACCGCTCGCCATTGAATTAGCAGCGGCGCGAGTTCGCGTTCTTTCGGTTGAGCAAATCACCGCGCGTCTCGACAACAGTTTGCAACTTTTGACGAGCGGCGGGCGCACTACCGTGCCGCGTCATCAAACTCTGCGAGCCGCGATTGATTGGAGCTACGAAATTTTATCCGCGCCGGAGCAGGCGATGTGGCGTGCGCTGGCGGTTTTCGCCGGCGGATTTACGCTCGACGCGGCGGAATTTGTCTGTGCCGGTTTATCAAAAGATGATTCAATTCTCGATTTGCTAACGAATTTAATTGATAAATCAATCGTCTCGGCAAGCGAGCGGGAAGCGGAAACGCGCTATTCGATGCTCGAAACAATTCGTCAATATGCGGCTGAAAAACTGCGCGTCGCGGGCGAAGAAATTATTATTCGCCCGCTTCATTTTGATTATTTTCTGCAACTGGCGGAACGCGCCGAAAGCGAATTTTCCAAACCGGCGCAACGCGAATGGTTCGGGCGCGTGGAAACCGAGTTTGACAACTACCGCGTCGCGCTTCGGTGGCGCGTTGACGCGGAGAAAAATGCCGCTTTCGGACTTCGCCTCTGCAACGCTTTGTATCGTTTTTGGCAGGCGCACGGTTATTTGAGTGAGGCGCGAGGCTGGTTTGCGGCGGCTCTCTCGCTCGTCGGCGATGACGTGGAAAAACCGGTTCGCGCCGAAGCCTTTTACCGTTTCGGCGACCTCGCCAATTTGCAGGGCGATTTCGCCGAAGCGCAGACGGCTTTTGAAGAAAGCGTCCGGTTGTGGCGTGAGGCGGGTGGCAGCCGCGTCCGTTTGATAGGCGTTGTCGAGCAGCTTGCGTTCGTCGCCATCCGTCTCGGCGATTACGGGCGAGCGGCGAATCTTTACGGCGAATGCCTTGATTTTTGGCGCGCGAGCGGCGAGCAAATCGGCGTTGCCAGAGTTTTAAACGGCTTCGGTGTGCTGGCGCGTTACGAAGGCGATTATGATTTAGCCGCGTCGCGTCTCGAAGAAGGTCTCTCGATTTTTCGCACACTAAATCATAAATACGGTTTAACGGCGATGATGCATAATTTAGGCGAAGCCAAACTTTATCAAGGCGACCTCATTCGCGCCGAAACTCTTTTGGAAGAAAGCCTCGCTTTAGCCAGAGAAATAACCGACAAACGCTGGGAATCTTACGCGCTGACGACGCTCGGCAATCTCGCCGTCGAACGCGGCGATCCACAAAAGGCTCTTGTCAATTTTAAAACCGCGCTCATGATTTGCCGTGAAATCGGCGAAAAACCGTTCGTCGCGTTTATTCTCGAAGGCTTCGCCTGCGCCTTTGCCGAACAAACGGACGCGCGGCGAGCTTATCGTTTTCGCGGCGCGGCGACGGCTCTGCGCGAATCGCTCAAGATGATGCGCTCGCCCGCCGAACAAGCAATCTTAAACAGACATCTCGACAAAACGGGCGTGCAAAACGAAGCAACCGAACACGAATACCGCGCGGGACGCGCGATGCCGCTTGACGCAGCCGTTCAATTTGCGCTGCAGGACGAGTAAAACTTCTCACAACTCGACCAGCCTTTTTCCCTCCGAATCTTTATAAACTTAACGGTTCACAATTCATTTTTCTTTTCCGCAGAAAAAAATAATAAGTAATTTTTCATTTTGAAGAATCTTTGAAGAATTTTTGAAGATTCGTCTGTGATACTGTTTCTCGAATCACAAAAACGCCGACCGACAATGCGCGTTTAAGAAAAGAAAGGAGCGAAAAATTGGAAGTTTTAGGCGAGATGCAAAATTTGAATCCGACGATGCGGCAGGCGGTTCGCATAATTTTGGAATGCGCGGCGCGGACGGCTCTGCCCGGCAGCGTCGTCCGCGCCACAGTAACGATTGTCGCGGGCAACGAAGCGGCAAGCGCGAGCGGCGTTTTTATTGATTTGCTCGATTCGGAAGAAGTCGCGTTAAAACATTTTTCGACCGCTTTGACCGAGCCGCTTCGCATTTCGCACCGCGCGATGAACGAGACTTTTCGCATCGCGCCGCCGTTCACGCTCGCGGCAAATGAGACGAGAATTTTTGAAGGCAAATTTCAATTGCCGATTAACTTTCAACCGACTTTCGCCGGGCGTTTTTCGAGACACGAATGGCAGATTCGCGCCCGGGTCGAAACAACAAACGGCGATGCCGATTCGGAGTTTCAGCCGTTTCGGGTCGGCGCGGGATTTTAATTTCAGACAAAAATAAGGAGCAGACAAGAATGAAAAATCGAAAAATAATGAGTGTTTTATTAGTGTTAGTGTTAAGCGTCGCAGTAAGCGCGGCTGATCTGAAGAACGAAGACGGCGTAAAATACGAAATCAAAATTTACAAATCCGAAGGGCGCGTCGAGACGACCATTGACGGCGGCACGACCATTTCTCAAATTTGCGACGAGTGCGAAGTCGAAGTCGTCGGAGTCGGCAGAGTCAAGATGAGCGGCGCGGAGGTTTGGGTTATTAAAGACGGAAAATTAAACAAACAGTAATGCTTTGTAAAAAAGCAAAAGGAGAATTTTATGAAAGGAATCAAAGTTTTACTGCGTCTCGCCGCCGCATTTTTTCTCGTCGCGGCGATTCTCGGCACGGCGGTTTTGGCTTGGCGTGATTTTCGAGACGCAAGTCCACTCGGCGACGCTTACAGCCATGGGCAGCAGGAATTGAAAAATGCGGGTTTGAGCGACGCGGCGGCGAAAAAGGCTTTGGACGAACAACTGGCAGCGGTCGGCGCGAAAGATTTGCCCGACGAAGCGGCTTTGAGAAAGGGCGGAATTTTTGCGGTTCTCGCGGCTCTCTTCGCGCTGACGGTTTTGATTTTGATGTTCGTTACCCGTTCCGGCGTGTTGTTTAAGGTTGCCGGTGCGCTCGTCGTGCTGTCGGTTGTGATGGTTTTTATGAATCCACAATATGAGACGGGAATGGCGGGCGCGGCTTCGGCGCGAAGCGTGGCGATGTTTTTCGGTGTGCCACTGATTATCGGCGCACTGCTCGCCATGGTCGCCGCGCGAAGGCGCGGCGCGGAAGTTCCCCGAACGGCGGAAATCTAGTTAAAAGTCAAACGTAAAACGAATTTTCAAAAAGGAGAAAAATAAAATGCGAAATCGAATTTTTTTCAGCGAAACAAAAATAATGCCGGTGTTGGCAATCGCGCTCTGCGCGGTATTGATCGTTCCGAGTGAAACCGCCGCGCAGTTCGGCAAATTAAAGGACAAGGTAAAAAAAGTCGTAACCACGACGACCGATACAAATCAAACGCCGGCGGACGTTACGAACAATTCCGGGGCGCAAGACCGCGATGTCGTGGAAACGATTGACGATGCGTATGTTTTTTATGTCTCGCAAGTCGTGGGTTTCGACCCGCGAACTTACAGCGTCGAGCAAATAAAAAGAGAGGCGGGCGAACACGCCGCGAAACTCGACGCGCTCCTGCGTGCCAATCCTTCGTATCGAACGCGCAAACTCGGCACGATTGTCCGCAACGAAACGGTTCAGATGACGGTCAGCGAACTGCTCGACAAACTCAATCGCGCCGACCAAACCATCGCTCAAAATAAAAGCGATTCGCAAACGCAAAATATGAGATATTTCGTGCAGGGCGACGTTGACGACTGGCTGCACAAAACGGAAAAACTCGAAGGCAAAGACGGCTTTGTGCCAATGGCAAAACGCGAATATCCGCTGCTCTTTAACCGCGTTCAGGGCGAAAAAGACTTGCTCGCCGGATACGCCAAAGGCAACGGCGGACAGCCTCTGCCGGCGAGCGTGATCGCGCCGCTGCACGATCAAATTGACCGATTGCTGGCGGAAATGAATCGTCTCGCGCCGACTTTCACGCCGGAGCGCGGAACGGGCGCGGTCGAGCCTTATGTGGCGACGCTCGTCAAAACCGGAGTCGCCGATTATATTCCGGGCGCGGCGATGGTTCACGCCGTCTGGTCGCCCGAACAGGGCTGGCTAATTGACAAAAACGATTTGGGTGTGCCGCTTAACCGCAGACGAATGGGAACGGCTTTGTTCCGCGCGGCAAGTCAAAAATTCTGCGTCGAGCAGCATTTCTTTTACCTCGAAAATTACGCGGGCGGCGGCAGATACCGGCGCGGCGACGACGTGCAGTTTGCCGACGTGCGTTTTGTGAAATGTCAATAAACGCGAAAGACGACAATCTGTTTTGAGAGCGGAAATTTGATGAAAACAAATTAATTGAGGCGCGGCGGCTATTGAACCGCGCACGTTTTTCTGCCGCTCGTCGAGCATTTAACATAATGACAAAACAAATGACCGAATCAAGTAGAAAATTAAATTGGGCGATTGTTTTACAAAACATTCGTGAATCGCGCCGGCAGTTGCAGGAAATCGAAAAACGCATCGGCGAAAGCGTTGAGTTTTCGCCAATCGAACTTGAAATTATGCTTCGTCACGCATTTCATCATTTGAATTTCGCGTGGAATGCGCGGCGCGTCTCGACCGAAAGATATGCCAATCTGACGGATGAAAATTTTTCGCGGTGGGGAAAATACCCGAAGAAATTTGACGAATAACTCTTTTACAAGCCACGGGCGGTTTCTTATTGCGCCGGTTAAAAGTTCGGAGAAAGTCCGGGAAATTATGTTTCGTCGAATCAATAAAATTATCGTTGCCGGAATTGGTCAGCTAATTTTAGCTTTAACCGCGAGCAATGCGTCAGGACAATACTGTATCGGCAGCACGCGGTTTGTCGCGCACGGCGAAAACGGAAAAATATTAACCGACCCGGAAATGAAAAAAGTCAAAGTTAAAGCCATTGACGGCGTAAACGTCTCGCTTGAAAAGGATGAAAAAGGGCGGGCTTTTTACGTTGTGGAAAACCGTCGGTCTTTGGTCGGTTATACGGTCGAAGTGAAGAATCCGTTGAGATTCGGCTTCTGCGGGGAAATTAAAGATTTGACATTACTCTATAAAAACGCGGAGATGCGGTTAATTTTCGACGTGGGCGAACACAACACCGTTTACGAAATAGATTCTCCGCCGTTTCAAAAAGGCGTTTTTCGTCCTTCTTCTTTGAAATGCGCCGGAGGCAAATCGCCGCCGCTGATTGATAATAACAACACGGGCGTTTGTTCGGTGTCGGCGGATAACTGGAAAAAATTAAAACAATGATTTTCAAATTAATGTTAATTGTCGTTCTCGGCTCGTTTCTATCGGTTGCGGTGTGCCTGACGGCGCACGGTCAGAAAAGAACGAAGAACGGATTTATCAGCATCTCGGACCTTAACGGCGGCAAGGTGATCGGTGCGCTCGGCGGCGCGCTCGGCGAAATAATCGTCGTCGAAGGAATCGCCGCCGATGAAAATTATCGGCGGCGAAAATCCGCTGCCGGCAAATTATTGCTGCGCCTCAAAAGCGTCAACGGAAAATCTTTGAAAGACGAAATCGTTTTAGAGTTCAATCCGTTTCCGGGCGCGAATATAAAAAATCCGGCGGCGGGCGCGGCGGTCAAATATACCGGCTATGAAACCGGCGCATTTTCCGGTGTGCCTGAAAAGGCGTTCGATTATGTGCCGCGAACGACGACGGCGGGATTTTATTTCGGCACTTCTTTCGTCATTCTGCGAGACGCGAACAATCGCCGGTGACCGGCTTGGTTCGGTCTTTCGGTGCTGACTTGCCGACGAAGGAAAACATTATGCCAATCGGCGGCAATTCATTGACCGGTTTGTCGAATTTCGATAAATATTCGATTGAAGCGGCTGGGCGCGCGTGCCGATATTTTTAAGAAACGCGGCGAAAAGGTTAATCGAGAAAAAAATTAAACAACGGAGAAATCAGAAAATGACACCGATAATGAAGTTTGTTCTAATCTACGTAATCTTGCCGTATTTGGCGGTGATTGCGCTCGGCATTTTCCCGTGTTTGGCGAAACGCGAAGGCATCGAGAACTCCGAGCAGACGGATTGCCCGCTGACGACGGTCTGGACTTGGCTGACGCTGACGTTTTTGTCAATCGCCGGAGTTTTCTGGTTTTTTAAATCAATTTCAAGTGTCGAGGATTTGCTGACGAGCGAAATCATCGGCGGCACGTATTTTCTCAGCTTTATAATTTTGACTTTGTGCGCGCTCGGCTTCATCGTAGTTCGTCTGATTTTTGGATTAAACAAGCGGAAAAATTCGCGCCTGTTAAGCACGCCGGTGCTGATTCCGTTTGCCGTCATCGCCGTTTTCTCGACGCTTTACGGTTCGACGATAATTATGGAATTCTTTAATCGCTTGTCTTTAATCACGCATTAAACGATTTTGATTTTTGGAGAATCGGAAAATTATGCGAAGTTTATTTTTTTTATTTTTGACGGCGGCGAGTTTTATCGGGTTGGAAAATTCTGCGGCGCAGTTGCTATCGCCGACGGTTTCGGAACACGGAGGAAAGCAAAAATTGTCGTTGACGATTGTTTTGCAAAATCGCCGAGTTGCGCCCGGCGATTCGTTGACGGTTAAGATAAATATCAAAAACGTCTCGTCGTCGCCGGTTGAATTTACATATTTCAAGTCGCATTTTTGGATTCCGCGAATGGTTGACCGAAAAACCGGCGAAAGACTGCCGTTTAACGCCGAATTAGTTACGGAAACGATTATTCCGGTTGAAAAAATTCATCGCGTTTTAGCCGCCGGAGAATCAATTTCCGAGCAATCGTATCCGCTTCATATTTTCGACAAACCGAGCCGGGAAAATCTCACTTACATCGTCTGCAAACCGGGCGAATACAAAGTTCAGATTGATTTGCGACTGGTCAAAGACAGTCCGAAAGATTGGGAAGGCGTGCTGACATCCAATCAAATACCCGTCGAAGTTGTCGCCGCTTCGTCCGTTGGGCAAGAAAAACCGAAACTCGTCGGCGCGCCGGATATTTGGGAAAAGTTTTTCTTTGCGGAGATTGACAAAACATCTCGGTTCGGAGGTTTGCGCGGTTTGCGCTCGCTGGTTTTACCCAAAGACGATTTGGAAATTCGCGTTTGGGTCGGCTTCGGTTTATCAAGAGTGAGGAGTTTCATCGTCCGGCGCAAAGCGGGCGAATCGTCAGCCGCATCTCTCCGCAGCTACGTTCCAAAGCCGCCGATGAAAATTTATCAAAATTTGAAACCGCCGAAATCCGGCTGGAAATCGTTTTGGAAACAAATCGTTGACGAAGGCGTTTTGACGCT
>JAYVKL010000031.1:0-17316 GCA_043768465.1 Pyrinomonadaceae bacterium | reverse complement strand
CGTTCGAGAACGTCGCGCAAATCTCTGGTGTCGAATTTTTGTCCGCCCGCTAAATCGGCGTGTCCGGGACGCGGGCGCGTGACGATGCGCGGATTTTTCGGCGGGGCTTCGATTTTTTCGCTCGCCATTATTTCCGTCCAATGGACGAAATCGCGGTTTTCAATGGTCAGCGCAACCGGCGAGCCGAGCGTTCTGCCGTGCCGCACGCCGGACAAAAACTCAATCGTGTCCGACTCGATTTTCATTCGCCCGCCGCGCCCGTAACCCTGTTGTCGCCGCCACAACTCGCGGTTGATTTTTTCGACAGCAATCTCCAAACCGGCGGGCAAACCTTCGACGACGGCGACGAGTGCTTTGCCGTGCGATTCGCCGGCGGTGGTAAATCTGAAAAACATATTTTTTATTATAACCTGAGTTTGACGGAAGCCGAATCGAACGTTCGGGCGCGGAAAATCGCTTCGGAATTCTTCCCGCGCAGCATCGGTGATTATTCGGCGGGCAAAGCGTTTTCCTCAATGACGACGGCGGTTTTATCTTTTTTCTTGAGAACGATTAAACCGATGCTCGCTAAAATCAGCAGTCCGCCGAAAACGGTTTGCGCGGGCAGCTGTTCGTTGAGGAAAAGCCAGCCGACGAGAACGGCGATCAGCGGCGTGACCAGGGAAATCATCATCGCTTTGGTGGATTCGACTTTGCTCAGAAGCCAGTAATAAAACCAGAACGCCGCGATAGTTCCGAAAATTGACAGATAGAAAACCGAGCCGACGGCTCTCCACGTCCAATTTAATTTGAGCGGATTGCCTTCGACGCTCAAAGCGTAAATGATAATCGGCAGAATACCGCAGAGCATCTGCCCGAAAACGAGCATCGCCGGATGCAGCCCGCCGCCGTAGGCTTTGACTAAAATTGAGCCGTGCGCCGCCGCGTAAGCTCCGACGACGATGGCGATGCAGCCCGCGAAAGCCAGCGCACTGTTGATTTGCAGTTGTTCGATAAAAATTACGGCGACACCGCCGATGCCGAGCAGAATGGCGGCGACTTTGATCGTCGTCACGCGCTCGTCCGGCAAATGAATCCACGCCAGAACCAGCCCGAAAACCGTAATCATCGCCTGCAAAACCGCCGCCAAACCCGATGAAATATACTGCTCGCTCCAGAAAACGAGGCTGTAATTGATTGAAAACTGCATCACGCCGGTTAAAGCCAGCAGCTTCCAATCGCGTCGGCTCGCCGGCAACGGGATTTTTTGCAGGCGAATAATCACGGCTAAAACGACGAGGGCGAGGACGAATCGCGCGGCGGCAAAGGTGATCGGCGGCAAATCTTCCAAGCCGATTTTGATGAAAATCCAGGTCGTTCCCCAAATTAAACAAAGCGCGAGCCAGATAAATATCTTCATTTTTGACGGACACCTTTCTGAGAGCGTGTTTGGAAATTCAAAAAAGATCGGCAATTTTACATTTTACATGCCGCCATTCTAAATTTTTATTCGGTAAAAATTAAAAATGTCGGATGTAAAATGTAAAATTAAACCGTCAACTCTCCGACCGGAGGACTTTCCAAACACGCTCTAAAATAAAAACCGAAGAAATTTACCACATAGAAACATAGAACACATAGAATTTTAGCTGGATTCTTCGGTTGACAGGCGATCTATTCGACTGAAATTACCGAAAGCAACTCCCGACAATAGTTTCAGAACTAGGTTTTCTATGTCTCTATGTGGTTTAAATTATCTTAAAAAGTTCTTCAGTAAACTTTATTTGGTGGAGGCGGATATTTCAAGTTCGGTGAAAACCGCGCTCGATGTCCTTCATCGTCAGGCGCAAAATCACGGGTCGCCCGTGCGGGCAGGTCGTCGGCGAGGAAGTCGTCAGCAGTTTATCAATCAGCCACTGCATTTTTTCCAAGGTCAGTTTCATATTGATTTTAACGGCGGCTTTACAGGCGAGCGACGCGGCGATGTTGTCGTGCAGATTCGCCCGCGCCCCGCCAAAATTTTCCTTATCAACGGTATCTAAAATTTCCGCCAGCAAGTTGCGAACTTCCGAGGCGGGCAAATCGGTCGGCACGGCTTTGACGGCGATGGTTCTGCCCGACAATTTCATCAGCGCGAAGCCGAGATTTTCCAATTCGACTTCAACCAAATCGAATGCGGCGGCTTGGGCGGGCGACAAATCAATCGTTTCGGGCAGCAAAAGGTTTTGCGATTCGATTTTGCGCGTCGTCTCTTTTTGTCTGAATTTATCAAACAAAATCCGCTCGTGCGCGACGTGCTGGTCAATCAACAGCAATCCTTCGTCGTCAACCGCGATAATAAAACTGTCGTGAAGTTGGCTCAAAGGGCGAATTTTCGACGACGAAAGCATTTCCGGTTCGATTGACTTCGGGATTTTGGCGGCGGAATCCACAATCGGAGTGCCGAGATTTTGGATTTTAGATTTTAGATTTTGGATTACCGAATCCGACTGATTGAAAGTGTGATTTTCAGTTGCTGAACCCTGAACTTTTTCCTGCGCGGTTTGTTCAAAATCGTTTGAGAAAACCTCGGCTTCGTTTGGTTTATTCTTCGTCGAATCAACTTCCGTCTGTTCATTTGAAACTGCTCGATTTTCGGCGCGTTCGGCTTGAGAATCGGAGTCGAAAATTTGAAATTCAATTTTCGGTTGTTCGTAAATTTTTGTAGTGTCAGAAGATTGTAAATTTGGAACTTGAGCGTTGACGGCGTTTAACCCATTCGCTACCGCGAACGGTTCTGACAGGACTGATTCGCCGTTCGGGGTGGAAACTTCCGGCTCTCGACTCGCTTCTCTCGACTCGCTTCTCGGAACGATTCCCGCGCTCGCCAACGCGCCGCGAATCGCCTCGCTGATCGTTTCTTTAACGGCTTCGCTGCGGCGAAAACGGACTTCGGTTTTTGACGGGTGGACGTTGACATCCAATTCTTCAAACGGGATTTCGAGAAACAAAAACGCCACCGGGTAAACGCCGTGCGGCAGAACGGCGCGGAAACCTTCCAATAGTCCGCCCGCGATGATTCGATCCTTCACAAATCGCCCGTTGATAAAAAAATACTGCCCGTCGCGCGTCGTTCGGCGTTCTCTCGGCGCGGAAACGAAGCCCGTAATTTTGGCGACGAATTCGCGTCCGCCTTCGACTTTCAAAAGGCTTTCGACCATTTGCGAGCCGAAAATCTGATACGCCCGTTCGCGCAAATCCTTCGCCGGTGAAAGCCTTAGAACTTCGCGCCCGTTGTTGGTTAAAGTAAACGCGATTGCCGGATTTGCTAAAGCGTAATGCTGGACGATATTGGTCAAATGATAGTTTTCCGTCGCTTCCGAGCGCATAAATTTCCGCCGCGCCGGGGTGTTAAAAAACAAATCCCGCACGGTTAGAGTCGTTCCCGTCGAACGCGGCGCGTCTTTGACATCAATCAATCTGCCGCCTTCGATGACGACGCGCGTCGCCGCTTCCGAGTCCAGCGTTTTCGTAATCAATTCGACTTTGGCGACTGACGCAATCGAAGCCAGAGCCTCGCCGCGAAAACCTAAAGTAGCGATTTTCGCCAAATCTTCCAGAGTTTTAATCTTCGAGGTCGCGTGGCGTTCAAACGCTAAAATCGCGTCGTCGCGCACCATTCCCGTGCCGTCGTCGGAGATTTTTATCAATCGCCGCCCGCCGAGTTCGATGTCAATTTGCAGACGTGTTGCGCCCGCGTCCAGCGCGTTTTCCACTAATTCTTTGACGACCGACGCGGGACGTTCGACGACTTCGCCCGCCGCGATTTGATTTGCCAGATTGTCGGGCAGGATTTTTATTTTGTTCATTGACGGCGATTGAAAATTTATTTTTTAGTCAGATGTCTTATTATCGCAAGAGTTTGACAAATGTAAAGAAACTGTCAGAATTCGATCTAGCGAAAATATCCTTCGACTAAACTCTCAAAAAATTAAGTTTGCCGATCAAACTGCCGACAATGTTGTCGGCGTTCCAGATGATTATAAAAATTTACGGGCGATGACCTTTTTTATTCGTCATTCTCGTTTAGATAGATAGAGAACAAAGTCGGGCGGCGAGTCGCTTGAAGCGAGCGCGGCGACGGTCAATAAAAAAAAGCCCGTGTTTTTGCGCTCGATGGGGAAGAAAACCAAATTAGCCTGAGATTTAACAATTATGAAAACCAAATTTACGAAACTTAGTTACGCCCTGACTGCGCTGACTTTCGCGGTTGTCGCGGCGGGTGCATTTATTTACATTGGCAGTCCGACTCTAGCCGGATTTACGCCGAACGCTTCCGAAAATCTGTGGAGTGAAATTTCGGACGCGCCGCTGCGCGACGGCGGTTTGCAGCGTCAAATCGTGCCGCGTGTTTATAAAACTTTCCAACTCGACACCAACGGTCTGGAGCGCGTTTTAGCCGACGCGCCGCTGGAATTTACCGGCGCGGCGCGAAGCACGGAAACGATTATCGCCCTGCCTTTGCCGAACGGCGGAATGGCGCGTTACCGGCTGACCGAATCGCCGATTTTGTCCCGCGCCGATGCCGCGAGCAATCCTGACATCAAAACTTTCAGCGCACAGGGCATTGACGATCCGACGGCGACGGCGCGGCTCGATTATCTGGCGAGCGGCTTTCACGCTTACGTTTTGAGTGTCAACGGAACATATCTGATTGATCCGTATAGCGTCAACGACCGCGAGCATTACGTCGTTTATAACAAAAACGATTACGGCATGGCGGAAGGCGAAGAATTTCACTGTAATCTCGACAAAAAACTGCACGGCGACCAAGCGAAAGACAGCCTTGCTCCGGCGGCGGCGGTCGTGCCGGTCAACGGCACGATGCTGCGAACTTATCGTTTATCAGTGGCGGGAACGGGCGAATACACAAACTTTTTCCGACAGGCGGGCGACACCGACGCGCAGGCGAAAACTCGCGCCCGCGACCAAATCGTCATTACCATCAACCGGATGAATGCGATTTACGAACGCGATTTTGCCGTGCGGTTTAATTACGTTGTCAATACCAACGTGATATTCACCGATCCGGCGACCGATCCCTACGCCAATGATGCCGGTGCGGGCGATTTAGCGGCGAATCAGCGAACCTTGGATCAACTGGTCGGCGATGCCAATTACGACATCGGGCATCTTTACGCGACGAGTCCGGGCGGCGTGGCGCGGGCGGGCGTTTGCGATATGGGCGGAACCAACGGTGTCGGCGGCAAAGCAAACGGTTTGACCGGCAGACCGTCGCCGGTCGGCGATGCGTTCACGGTTGATTATGTGGCGCACGAAATCGGGCATCAATTTACCGCCGATCACACTTATAACTACGATCAGCCGACCGGCGGCTGTTCGACCGGCGTTGCCGGCAGCACCTTTGAGCCGGGCAGCGGCGTAACGATTATGGGCTACGCGACGCTTTGCGCGCCGCGCGATTTGGCGAACAATTCGGTTGATAATTTTCACACGCGCAGTCTTCAGCAGATGCTGACCGACATTCAAAACGAAGCGGGCGACGGTGCGGGCAGATGCGCCATTAAAGTCAACACGGGCAACACGCCGCCGGTCGTTAACGCCGGAGCCGACTACACGATTCCGCGTGATACGCCGTTCAGTCTGACCGCCGTCGGAACCGACGCGAACAATGATGCGATCACTTATTCGTGGGAAGAATACGATCTCGGACCGCGCTCGACGACCGCTTCGGGCGACACCGACAACGACGGGCAGGCGCGTCCGATTCTGCGTTCCTACGCTCCGACGATCAACCCGACGCGCACTTTTCCGAGTTTGCAATACATCTTGAACAACGCCAACGTGCCGCCCGCGACTTATCTATGCGGCACGGAAACCTGCGTGACGGGCGAAGAATTGCCGTCAATCAACCGCACGATGAAGTTTCAAGTGGTGGCGCGTGATAATCGCGCGGGCGGCGGCGGAATTTCCGATGCCGGAATGCAGGTCGTCGTCAACGCGGCGGCGGGACCGTTTCTCGTCACCGCGCCGAATACGAACGTCACCTGGGCGGGCAACAGCCAGCAAATCGTCACCTGGGACGTGGCGAACACCAACGCCGCGCCGGTCAACGCCGCGAACGTCAGAATCTCGCTGTCAACCGACGGCGGGCAAACTTTTCCGACGGTGTTGGCGGCTTCGGTTCCGAACACGGGAACGGCGAACATTACCGCGCCGAACGTCTCGACGACGACGGCGCGAATCAAGGTGCAGGCGGTCGGCAACGTCTTCTTCGACATCTCGAACGCTAATTTCGCCGTGAACGCGGCGGCGGCGGTTTCCGCTAAAGTCGCGGATTTTGATGGCGACGGTAAATCCGACATTTCGGTCTTTCGCCCGTCGAGCGGAACCTGGTATTTGCAGCGCAGCACACTCGGATTTACCGGCGTGCAATTCGGTAATAACACCGACAAAATAGTTCCGGCGGATTATGACGGCGACGGCAAAACCGATCTCGCGGTTTATCGAAACGGGATTTGGTATCTGCTGCGCTCGCAGCTCGGTTTTACCGGAATCGCGTTCGGCACGGCGGACGATATTCCCGCGCCGGCGGACTTCGACGGCGACGGCAAATCGGAAATCGCCGTTTTTCGACCGTCGAACGGCACCTGGTATATTCTTAATTTGGTGAACAATCAATTCAATTCCGTCCAGTTCGGGGCAAGCGGCGACAAGCCGGTGGTCGCCGATTACGACGGCGACGGCAAAGCCGACGAAGCCGTCTTTCGACCGTCGAACGGAACCTGGTATCTGCTCCGTTCGCAGCTCGGATTTACGGGCGTGCAATTCGGCGCGGCGGAAGACAAACCGGTGGTCGGCGATTACGACGGCGACGGCAAAGCGGACGAAGCCGTTTTCCGACCGTCAACCGGAACCTGGTATCTGCTGCGCTCGCAACTCGGATTTACCGGCGCGGCGTTCGGGTTAGGAACCGATCTGCCCGCGCCCGGCGACTTCGACGGCGACGGGAAAACCGATCTGGCGGTTTTTCGACCGTCGGCAGGAGCCTGGTATATTCAGCAGTCGCAAAACGGTTTTACCGGCGTGTCATTCGGCGCACCCGAAGACAAACCGGTTTCCAACGCCTTTGTCCGCTAATCGGCGAAAGGTCGGTTCAAATAAAAAGCGTGCGCCGCGAAAGTTTTTTTCGCGGCGCACGCTTTTTGCCATTTATCAAAAGTTTATGCTAACCTTTCTCTTTTGTTATCATCCCTTTTTGTGATCTATTGATTGAGGAGCAATATAAAAAATGGCTATTAACGGCAACGGTCAGCAAACCGGAAAAATCGTGCAGATTATTGGTCCGGTGGTTGACGTAGAATTTTCGGAAAATCATTTACCACCGATTTATCAATCGTTACGCATCGTCTCGGAGGGCTTCGATGTCGAAACGCCGGTTGATGTCATCGCCGAAGTGCAGCAGCATCTGGGCGAAGGTCGCGTCCGCGCCGTTTCGATGCTGCCGACCGACGGAATGGTGCGCGGAATGAAAGTGATTGACACCGGCGGTCCGATTACGGTTCCGGTCGGCGTGGCGACTCTGGGCAGAGTGATGAACGTGATCGGCGATTCGGTAGACGAACTCGGCACGGTTGATTCCGAATCAAGGGCTTCGATTCACCGCCACGCGCCGTCGTTTGACGAGCAGGCGACGGAATTGGAGATGTTCGAGACGGGAATCAAAGTTATTGATTTGATTCAGCCGTTCAAACGCGGCGGAAAAATCGGGCTTTTCGGCGGCGCGGGTGTCGGCAAAACGGTTTTAATTCAGGAATTAATTACCAATATTGCTAAGGAACACGACGGTTTTTCGGTATTTGCTGGTGTCGGCGAACGAACGCGCGAAGGCAACGATTTGTTGCGCGAATTTGTTGAGTCAAAAGTTATTTCATATGGTAAAGAATTCCTTAACCATATGGAAGAAACCGGCGAATTCGATATGACGAAGGTTGATAGAAACGCTCTGAAGGATTCCAAAGTGGCGTTAATTTACGGGCAGATGACCGAACCTCCGGGAGCGCGTTTAAGAGTCGCGCTGTCGGGTTTGACGGTCGCCGAGTATTTCCGCGATCAGGGAAACGACGTGCTGTTTTTCGTTGACAACATTTTCAGATTTACGCAAGCCGGTTCGGAAGTCTCCGCACTGCTCGGTCGAATGCCGTCGGCGGTCGGTTATCAGCCGACACTCGCGTCTGAAATGGGCGAAATGCAGGAGCGCATCACTTCGACGAAAACCGGAGCCGTCACTTCGATTCAAGCCGTCTATGTTCCGGCGGATGATTACACCGATCCCGCGCCCGCGACGACGTTCGCGCATCTCGACGCGGTAACGGCACTTTCGCGGCAGATCGTCGAACTCGGAATTTATCCGGCAGTTGACCCGCTCGCGTCGAACTCGACGATTTTAACGCCCGATATTGTCGGCGACGAGCATTACGACACGGCGCAGGCGGTCAAACGCATTTTGCAGCGCTACAAAGATTTGCAGGACATCATCGCCATTCTCGGTCTCGACGAATTGAGCGAAGAAGATAAATTAACCGTGGCGCGCGCCAGAAAAATTCAGCGATTTTTCTCGCAGCCGTTTTTCGTCGGCGAGCAGTTCACCGGCTTAAAAGGCGAATATGTGAAAGTCGCCGACACCATCAAAGGCTTTAAGGAAATCCTCGAAGGCAAATGCGACGATCTGCCCGAACAGGCATTCTATATGGTCGGAACCATCGAACAAGCGAAAGAGAAGGCGCAGAAAATGGCGGCAGCCGCTTAATCTAATGAAAAATGGATAACGGGTAATAATTTGTTTTAACTATCCATTATCCGTTATCCGTTAAAATTTATGTTGAATTTGGAAATCGTAACACCTGAGAAAAAGGTTTTCAGCGACCCGGTTGATTCGGTAACGGTTCCGACGGAATCGGGCGAAGTCGGGATTTTAGCGAATCACGCGCCGCTGATTTCGACGCTCAAAGCGGGCGTTTTAGCTTACACTCGCGGCGGTGCAAATGAGCGAATGGTCGTCGCGGGCGGCTTCGTCGAAGTCAGCCAAAACAACGTCTCGATTCTCGCCGACATCGCGGAAACGGCGGACGATATTGATGTCGAAGCGGCGCGAGTCGAACGCGAAACGCTCGAAAAAGAACTCGGCGCGTGGAAGGGAACCGAAGAAGAATTTGAGACGCGGCGCGAACGGCTCGAAAAAGCGCAGGCGCGTTTGCAGCTCGCTTCGGGTAAATAATTTACATCGTCGCTAAAGAAAAAGTCGTTGAAAATTTTCAACGACTTTTTTTTTAGCGAACGATTGTTTGATTGCTCTGCCGCGATTTTGAGAACCGCAGTAAACTGAATTATTATACCGATTCAAATCAATTTAGGCGTATCAAAGGGTCAGAACCGTCTGCCGTAGCGGGCGAGTGCAGGCGCGGAAAACCCGCCCGCTACCGCCGGCGGTTCTGACCGGACGCACTATTCAACTTGAATTGGTATTACTTGAGATATGCGATTGATTTCGATATTGATAAAAGTAAATTTGTTTATCCTGCCGCTTTTGCTTTTAGGACTAATCTACAGTTTTTTCAGCGGCGTATCCATTCTTCTTCCCGGTCTCGGTCTAATTGTCAGCCTCTCCGTGATAGTGTTCCTGCTAATTGTCGTCAACATCGTGGTGACTTTACTTTTAATACTTCTCAAACGACTATTCGCCAAACCGCATCTGCTCTGATTTTTCATCGTCTCCCGATTCGGCTTTCGGCGAAAAATGCTTGATTTTCGTTGACCGCCTAAGCACTCGACACCAAACTTTCAGCGTCCTTCAAAACGTCGAATACTTGCAGGGCGTATTTCACGTTGCCGAACGGCGCGGAAACCTGTACGCCCTGAATTAAATCGCGCACTTCCGTGAGCGATTCGCGGGCGATTGCCAGCCCTTCGTCGCGGGCGGCTTCTTTGGAGATGTCCGACGCTTTTCGCATTCGGTCTAAAATAGCTTGAGTGACGACGACACCCGGAACTTCGTTGTGCATAAATTCGGCGTTGCGAATCGAGACGAACGGAAAGATTCCGGCGACCATCGGAATGCGACAGTGTTCGACTCTTTTGAGAAAATCGCGCAGTTGTTTCGTATCGTAAACCGGTTGCGTGATGGCGTATTCCGCGCCCGCTTCGACTTTCCATTCAAAGCGTTTGATTTCTTCTTCGAGATTGATCGCGCCCGGATTAACTCCGACACCGATGGAAAATTGCGTCGGTCGTCCGATTGGATTATTGCCCAAATCAAGTCCGTGATTCAGACGATTAACCATATTCGTCAAGCCGATGGAATCAATATCGAAAACGGCGGTCGCGTCCGGGAACGGTCCCATTTTCGGCGGATCGCCCGTAATCAAAAGCAGATTGTGAACGCCCAACGCCGACGCGCCGAGCAAATCCGACATCATTCCCAGCAGATTTCGATCACGGCAGCAGTAATGCAGAACGGCTTCGATGCCGACTTTTTCCTGCACCAGAATCGCCGTCGCCTGCGCCGACATTCGGGTTTGCGCCCTCGGTCCGTCGGGAATATTCACCGCGTCCACGCCCGCCTCAACCAGCAAACGGATTGAATCCAAAGTTTTCGCCGCGTCGCAGCCTTTCGGCGGCAAGACTTCGACCGATGTCACGAATTCGCCAAGGGCGATTTTCCGAGACCATTTCGAGCGTAATTCCGGCGGCACGAGTTCAACATCAGACGGCTTTAAATCAAATACCTTCGCCGTCTCTAAAGGCTTGACGGAATTCGTCTGGCGCGGCGAAACGGCGCGGACGGAATCGGAAATCAGCTTGATATGCTGCGGAGTCGTGCCGCAGCAGCCGCCGATAAACGACGCGCCCGCCTTGATAAAACGCTTGGCGAACTTCGACATATATTCGGGCGAACACATATAAAACTGTCTGCCCTGGACATCGCGCGGCAGTCCGGCGTTCGGCTGGGCGGCGAGTTTTTTCGTGGTTACGCCACGCATTTTTTCGAGCGCAGTCAGAATATGCGTTGGACCGACACCGCAGTTCAAACCGATGACATCCGCGCCGTATTCGTCGAGTCTCTGCGTGATGGTTTCCGCGCTCGCCCCGAAAATCGTGTTGCCGTCCGTCTGAATCGTCATCTGCGCGACAATCGGCAAATCCGACAATTCTTTGACGGCATTGATCGCCTGTTTTATCTCCGACAAATCCGAGAAAGTTTCGAGAACGAAAAGGTCAACTCCGCCTTCCAGCAACGCGGAAATCTGTTCTTTGAACATCTCCTTCGCTTCATCAAACGATGTCGGACCGTATGGTTCGATTCGCAAATCGAGCGGTCCGATTGCGCCGGCAACAAAAGCCGTTTCGCCCGCTGCTTCACGCGCCAATTTCACGCCCGCGATGTTAATTTCGCGCAGTTTGCTTTCTAATCCATAGGCTTGTAAACGATGTTTGGTCGCGCCGAAAGTGTTGGTCTCGATAATGTCCGCCCCGGCTTTGACGTATTCGGCGTGAACTTCGCGCACTAAATCCGGCGCGGTCAAATTCAATTCGTCGTAACTGCGGTTGATGTAAACGCCTTTGTCGTAAAGCATCGTCCCGACCGCACCGTCGAAAACGAACACGCCGTCGGATTCTAAAATCTCTCGAAAGTTTTTCATAACAATAATTTACTCGCCGCCTGTCAACAAAACAAAAAATCCCGCCTGTCAAAACAGCGCGAGACTTTCTTATTAAAATCTTTTTCCGAGACGCTGTTTAGCAGATTATTTAACGTGGTCGCAAGTTGCTGTAACTCACCACAAAACTTAAATTTCAATAATGCGATTTTCGATTAAAAGTGTCAAGACGGCACAATTTTCGGTAATGTTCTAAATCTTGAGGTGCTGAAAACATCTGATTTTATTTTTCAGAACAGGAGATTTGTTGTTGTCTCAAAAGTTTGTAAACAGGCTTGGTTTTGAGGTTTTGATTGTGAAATGCCTTTCGAGATATTTAAGGCAAGTTGATAATTGAGCAAGGAAATTGAGAAGGATATTATTTCAAAAATGAGCGTTTTTGACACGAGACAATTACAAATCTTTTATTTCATCCGGCACGGCATTTTCATAAACTTTATAGACAATTGAAGATTCTTTAATTGCCCTTTTTAGGGTCTCACGTTGCTCAGTCGTTGCACTTTCAGAGAAATTGACAACTCCCCCTTCATAGTCTCCCATTATTCTTCCAAGCATTACATCGATAACTTCAGGAGCATGGTCTCGACCACGCCCATCAGCCCGAGATTTATAGATTACGTTATTTTGAAAGTCTTCTTTTTGCTCATAAGTAATGCCTTTTTTATAAATGAACACTACATCATTTGCATCATTCATTCCTTTCAATTTAGCCATTGGAGTTTCGGGATAGCCGCAGGAAGTTAGTTGGAAACAAGGAACAATGAAAAAAATTAGTAAGTTGAAAAATACTTTCATGACTTTAATTTATTGGAAATTCGTCTCAAAAAGGGTCGTTTTTGAGACCTTTTGAAAGTATCTGTTCCCGCCTCACGTCCAATAACTTGCTCGATTGCACCTTAGGTAGAAATTATTTTTCTTTTAACAGGCGGCTTTTCCATTTTATAACGATGGCAATAACACCGCTACATTCACCTGACGAACTACTATAATATGTGATGGAAACATTTCCATAATCTTCGGTCTGAGTTGAACTTCCGCTAATCATAATAACTAAGTCAGAAAATTTGCCTCTTTCACCACGTTCTAAAACTGGCACAAGTTCGTCAACAATTTCTTTCAACAATCTTGGCGGGAAGGTCGCATCGAGATATACAGTCGAATCTGTCGCATTATGTCTTTCGATTCGTAGTTCAGACGCTTGCCCTTCTGCGTCGAACTTAACACTCATTAAAACATCGGGACGAATCTCGTAAATTTGAACCGGCTTACCATATTTAGACTCGATTTTATCAAGGGTTTGAGCGGCGACAAATGTAACGCTCAAAAATGTTATGACTATAGCAAAAAATAACTTCAACATAATTTTTAGGTTGCAAAACGAATTTTGTATCATCAACAAGGGTAATTGAACTGGTTATTATGCCGCCAAAATTCGGCATACAACTCAAGTAGCTGGAAAATACTGCAAGTTTGTCTCGAAAAGGGTCGTTTTTGACACTCCTGAAAGCATAATCACAAAATTAGAACACTACCAAATTTTCTTTTAATTTGACGCGCTCAAATTACCGAAAAATGAAAATTCGGCTTTCCTTCCGCTGATTTCCAAACGCCATTTCGTAAAATCGGCGGCGGACGTGCAGACGTTTCCATAGCCCTGCAAAACCAGAAAATACTCGCTCGACGGCGCGAAACCGTTTTTGAAAATGCCGGTCGCGTTTTGCACTCGATATTCGAATCGCCATTCTTTGTAAAGTTTGACTTCGCCTTCGACGTTCGCATCCGGCAAATCAACCATATATTCAACCATCGAAAGCGGTTTGGTCAGATCGAGTTTGCCCGCTTTTTGCTTATCGTCTTTAAAGTCGAACGCCCACGCATTGCCGTTCAGCAAACCCGCTACCGAAAAAGACGTGTTGAGCGGACTGATGCCTTTGATCGTTTCGGGATAACCGGCATCGGTGTATAATTCGGCGGTTTGAAATTTCAATTTTTGCAGCTCCTTAGTTTCATCGGCGGACGGTTTCGCCGTTCGGATCGAATAATGACCGCGTTCGGCGCAACAGGCGCAGGCGAACGCCGTCGAAGCGAATGAACACAATAGCAAAAACAAGCAGAATATAGCGGACAGTTGAAATTTTTTCACGGATTTTTAGAAGCTGTTTTATGTTCTGAGTTCACGCTTGAGCGTGTTCTTCCGCCGCGCTTCGCTGGCGGAGGCAAACTGAAGTTTGGACTCAAAACGCTGAAATTGAAGACAAATCAATCGTAACACATTTATTTCTGACATTTCGGACAGAAATAAGTCGAGCGTCCGCCCTGTTTCAAACGCGCAATCGGCGTTTGGCAGACGACGCACGGTTCGTTTTCGCGGTCGTAAACGCGCCAGCCGTGCGAGTAGCCGCCGCCGTAATAACTGCCGTCAATGTTTTCCGGGTTGACGTTCAAGGTTGAGCCGTGCGCGATTGATTCTTCTAAAACGTCGCGGATTTTCTCGAAAAGCGCGTTCGCTTTTTTGGCTGAAACTTCGTTCGCCGGAGTTTGCGGATTGACGCGGGCGAGAAACATCGCTTCCGAAGCGTAGATATTTCCCAAACCCGTAACTTTCGTTTGGTCGAGGAGAAATTCTTTCAGGCTTTTCTTTGAAGTTTTCAAAACGCCGCGCAGATACTTCGGCGTAAAATCTGCGCCGAACGGTTCGGGCGCGAGTGATTTTAGCTCCTTGGTTTCGTGCAGTTTTTCGGTTTCGACGATTCGCATAAAACCGAAATGCCGCTGGTCTTGAAAAACGAGGCGCGTTTCGTCGGCGAAATAAAACGCGGCGTGCGTATATTTCGGATTTTCGCGCTCGACGGGCAAAAGCATAAATCGTCCCGACATCCGCAAATGCGCGATTAAAGTTTGTCCGTTATCCAAATCGAACAAAATATGTTTGCCGCGCCGCGACACCGAGACGATTTCCGCGTTTTTCAATTTACCGGCGAATTCGTCCGGCGAATTAAACGGTGCGAGTCTTTCGCGGAGCAGTTCGGCGGCGATTATGCGACGCTTCGCCGCCAATGCGTGCAGCGACCGCACGACCAGTTCGACTTCAGGTAATTCAGGCATAATAATCAATGACGAATTTCAAATTACAGATTATAGATTACAAATTTTAGATTGCGAGGTAAAATTAGACCGTTTGCACAAGTGCAGTTTTGTTAGAGCGTGCTTGGAAAGTCGTTCGGTCGAAAAGTTGACGGCTTAATTTTACATTCGACATTTTACATTTTTAATTTTTACCGGATAAAAATTTAGAATGAAGAATGTAAAGTAAGGGGACTGAATTATTTTATAAATGCTTTTCATCCTTACTCAATAAATATCGAAAGATTGCGTAGATTCAAATTTGAACATTTATAAAATAATTTTGCCCACTTACTAAAATGCAAAATTGCCAATCTTTTTGAATTTCCAAACACGCTCTTAGAACACGGAGGCGGCAGCCCCTTGGTTTTGGCGCGTGTCCACCCGGTCGCTGCCGCCTCCGGTTCCGACCTTTTGCGTGAAGTTTATTATTTACCGCATCGAGAAAGGATGTTTTTTGTCATTCGTCAATGAATTGAAAAGACCGCCGCAGTTTATGCCGACGGTCTTTTCGGTTAAATCGAAATCCAAACTAAAAAGTCGGAACTGCGATGCCTTCGGCGGCGGCTTCTTCTGCCTCGCCAACTAATGAATCGCCCGTCGTTCCGAAGTTGACGACGCGCAATTGTCCGTTTGAACTCTGGTAAATATACCAAACGAGTTGACCGTTTTCGGTGCGCCGCGCCACAAAATCGGTTTTGCCGTCGCCGTCGTAATCGCCGAACAATCGTCCATCCGAATCCAATCCCCACTGCAAAACGAACATCTGACCGTCCGAACTGCGCCGGACGTAATAAGTTACCGGCACACCCGTCACTGGCGCGCCGCTCGGATCGCGCTGAACGAGATGATCTTGGATGCCGTCGCCGTCAATGTCAATTTGCGCGGAAGGGAAAACGAAATCCGTCGCCGGTGCTGCTACTCCGCCCCAGAAAACAGTTTGCAGCGTATTGTCCGAACTGCGGCGGGTTGACCAAGCAACGCCGTCGGTCGAACCGCGAACGGTCGTCAAATCGTTTTTGCCGTCCTTGTCGAAGTCGCCGACCATCGCAATATCGTTCGGTGCCAAGCCGAAAAATTCGTAGCGCGGCTGATTGTCCGAACTCTGAATGATATACCAAATTCCCTGACTGCGGCGATAAACGGCGATGTCGGTTTTGCCGTCGCCGTCATAATCGGCGGGAACAACCTGGTCATCCGCCGTCGTCGTTCCCCAGCGGACAATCCGCACCGTATTGGTTGCCGATTGATAAATAAGCCAGACGCGGGTCGTTCCTTCAGCCACAAAAGTTACCAGGTCGCCGCGCCCGTCGCCGTCATAATCATCGCTGGCGGTGTTGATGGTCGCCGTGCCGATAACCGAAAAGTTGTTGAGGCTGTTGTCGAGACTGTTCAAAACGAAAAAATTCCCGGTACTAGGACGCAAAACTTTGATGTCGGTGCGCCCGTCGCCGTCGAAATCAAAGACGCTGGTCGCGCGTTTGACCTGACCGCGAATCTCGCCGCCGGTAAAGTTGGCGGTGTGAATGTTAACATACCAGCGGTTGGCGCGTAAATCGGCAACCTGCGCCGGTGTCACGGCGAACGTCAGCGGTCCGACCGTGCCGCTCGTGCCGCCGGTTAAATTAAAACTAAAACGCACTGGACCGTTGACTCCGACCGGACCGGCATCGTGAACGTGACCGGCAACCACGTTTGAGGTCGTTCCGGTGTAAGTCCCGGTGATGGTAAATTGGGTCTCAGCCGCGTTAAGCGTTATGACGAACCTGCCCGTGCCGGTCGAAGGTCTGACCGGAACTTCCTGGGCGGCGGTGACGCTGGCAGTGAATTTCTGCTGCGCCGAAGCCATCGTCGAAAATACAATCGCCGACAAACAGATTGCCAGCATCAGGGAAAAATTTCTTCGCATCTCGTTATACTCCTAAAAACTTAAAATGTTAGCTACCGCTTGATTTTGGATGGAAATCGAACGCCCGTCTTAAACAAGAGGAAAGAATTTCTTTTTGCGACGGTCGTTTGCCTGAATTTTAAGTTTTTCGGATTTGAATGTCAATGAAAAGTGCGAAGCGGGCGCGCGAGGTTTTGATTCGGCGGTCGGGAATCCGTCACGGAAAATCAACCGTCAGGCGACCCGAAAAAAATCAAACTTCTTCAACAATAGATACCTTTTCAAAACAGTTTAAACCACACAGAATTATAGAACACGCTCTTAGCTCGACTTTATCCATTTATGACATTGGTAATGCAAATAAAAGGCTTACAAAATCGTGTTTGCCTTGAGGTTATCTCAATATTGGGTCAAGGCAGGACATTTGAAAATATAACCGCTTTATTTGCAAGACCTAATAAATTCAACAATATCAAGCGAACAAATGCTTGCGAAATTGGATAAAGTCGAGCTAAGTACAGGACAAAAAATTCAAACAATTTTGTAAAATGCTGACAATAAACAGTTTAATGATTTATATCTTTGTCGCCTTAGCGTTGTAACCACAAG
>JAYVKL010000030.1:0-3213 GCA_043768465.1 Pyrinomonadaceae bacterium | reverse complement strand
AATCGGAGAAAACGACTCGGACTCAGATTTAATTTGATTGCAGGCATTTACAACTTTGAACTCGGAGATCTCAAAATTTAATTTCGCAAGAGGTCTATTTAATCTCGAAAATATGTTCAAAAAAATGGTATCGGTTATATTCCTTCTATTCATTATAGATTTAATATCGTTGTCAGTTTCGGCGCAGGAATTAAGCGGTCAGGAACGTCAAATCAATAAGCGAATGATTTCCATGGTTAAATCTACTTTGATGGAAAACTATTACGATCATACTTTTCACGGCGTTAACCTTGAAACCAAGTTTCAGGAAGTAGAAAAAATAAATAAACAGGCTAAATCCAATAGCGAGGTTTTTGTCGCTCTGGCTGCCCTTTTAATCGATTTGAATGATTCACACACGAACTTTATTCCGCCTTCGCGTGTAAATAAAGTTAGTTATGAGTGGGAAATCAAAACAGTCGGCAACAGATGTTTGATTTCTTTTGTTAAATCCGACAGCGATGCCGAGAAAAAGGGACTGCAAATCGGCGATGAAGTTTTGACGATAGATGGAAACAAACCCACCCGCAAAAATTTGTGGCAGATAAATTATTTATACGGAACATTAATGCCGCGCGAAACGGTGAAATTTGTCGTGCAAACTCCTGATGGAAAAGTCAGAGCATTAGAAATTGCGTCGAAAGTCAGCAAAGGAAAAAAGAAAACGGATTTGACCAGCTACGATGAGGTTGCTCAGTTAGAACTTAAACAAGAAAAAGACGCTGAACAATATATTCACCGTTACGTTGATTTTGATAAAGAATTAACAATTTGGAGAATGCCGCGTTTTGATTTGCCCAAAGAAAAGGTTGATGATTTTATGAATCGTATCGGCAAGTTTAAAAACGTAATCGTTGACCTGCGCGGCAACGGCGGCGGTTCTGAAGAAACCTTGCTTCGATTAATCGGCAATTTTATTGACCGCGATGTTAAAATCGGTTATTTAACAAGACGCAAGGAGAAAAAAGAACTGGTTGCCAAAACGCGAGGCAAAGAAAAAGTTTATCAAGGAAATTTGTTAGTTTTAATTGACAGTCAATCCGCCTCATCTTCTGAGATATTTGCCCGCGTAATGCAAATGGAAAAGCGCGGCATAATATTCGGTGACCTGTCCGCCGGGGCTGTTATGCGCTCAATATATTATCCAAAAGAAGTTGGACTCGATGTAGTAACTCTGTTCGGTCTGAGCGTCACGGATGCTGATTTAATTATGACCGACGGCAGAAGTTTAGAGAAAACAGGCGTTATCCCAGATAAACTAATGTTGCCCTCCGCATCGGATTTTGCAGCCAAGCGCGACATTGTTTTGAGTGAGGCTATGTCGCGGGCAGGTATCAACATGAATTCCGAACAAGCCGGAAGGTTATTTAGTAAATATGAAAAAAAATAATTTACTGTCCACAAGAAAATAAGTGGTCAACCAAATAAAATTACTCTTTAACTTTTATTCCATCTCCGATTCGTCAATATCAAAATTCGCGTAGAGATTTTGCACATCTTCGTTATCGTCAACGGCTTCGTAGAGTTTGAGCATCTTTTTCGCGTCGTCGCCTTCGAGTTTGATGTATGTTTGCGGAATTTGTGAGATTTCGGAATTTTGCGCCTCGATGCCCGCTTTTTTGATCGCTTCGCTGACGGCTTCGTAATTTTCCGGCGTGGTGTAAATCTCGAAAACGTCGCCTTCCGTTTGCACGTCGTCCGCGCCGGCTTCGATGGCGATTTCAAAAAGTTCGTCTTCGGACTTCGCCGCTTTATCAACGATTATCAGACCTTTTTTGTCGAACATCCACGCCACCGAACCGGCTTCGCCTAAGTTGCCGCCGTTTTTGGAAAAGATGTGCCGCAACTCCGCCACCGTCCGATTCCGATTGTCGGTCATCGTTTCGACCAGGACCGCCACGCCGCCGATGCCGTAGCCTTCGTAGGTGATTTCCTCGTAATTGACACCTTCGAGTTCGCCCGTGCCGCGTTTGATGGCGCGGTCAATCGTGTCGTTCGGCATATTCTGGGCTTTGGCATCGGTCACGGCTTTTCGCAATCGGGCGTTCGATTCGAGATCGCCCGTGCCGCCCGTCCGCGCCGCCACCGTGACTTCTTTAATCAATTTGGTGAAAATCTTCCCGCGTTTCGCGTCCGTCGCGCCTTTTTTGTGTTTGATCGTGTGCCACTTGGAATGTCCAGACATTTATTGTTCGTTCCTGTTTTTTTGGATTTACTGAAGAATGAAGAATATCACGCCGATTTTACGGTGAGCAAATTCGCTTCGGTCAGACCGCGTATTTTTATCTGCTTGGTTTTTGAGGTTTGCCCTTTGAGAATTTCGACCGCGTTTTTCGGCACGTCGAAAAACTTCGCCAGAATTACTATCAATTCCGCGTTCGCCGCGCCGTTAACCGGCGGCGACTTTATTTTAATTTTCAACGCGCCGTCGTGTTCGCCGACAATCTCGCTTTTAGAGGATTTCGGCAGAACGCGAGCGTTGAAAATTAAACTTCCCTCTTTTTCGGTGAACTGAATCAAGTTAAATTTTAAGAAATTTTAACCGCCGATTTTCGCAGATGAGCGGCGGTTAATAAAAAGATCAAATCCGATTTTGCTTGATCTTGTATTTATCAGCGTCTATCTGTGTAAATTTGCGGCTGAAAAACCTTAAAAAACAAACGCCCGCAAAATCATTCCCTGCAAAAATTGCAGCAGAAATAAAACCAGCATCGCCGACAAATCGAACATTCCGAGCGGCGGAATCAGTTTTCGCACGGGCAGCAAAATCGGATCGGTGACACGGTTGACGAAACCGAGAAAAGTGTTGCGCGTGAAGACGAACCACGAACCGATAAGGCGAATAAAGATAAACAAAATATAAACGCTGATAAGGGCGTAAAGCACCCAGCCGATCAAGGCTTTGGCGTTGTTCGTTTGTATCGAGTCAATTAAACCGGTGATAATCATCAGCGTATTCTGGATAATTCCGAGCAGAAAATACGATAGAATCGCCGCCACCAAAATCGTCACAATCGGCGCAAGGCGCGTATCAATGCGAAACTGCGCGAGCAGCCGCGCTGCCGGATAAACGAATCTGTCCGTGCTTTTTTTCAGCTTATAGGAAAATCTGCCGACTGCGCCGAACGGATTCGGATCAGTGTAATTGAACAACAGCCGCAGCAACAAAAGCGC
>JAYVKL010000029.1:0-56438 GCA_043768465.1 Pyrinomonadaceae bacterium | reverse complement strand
ACTTTCGACGATGTTCGCGCATCAGTTTGAGAAACACATTTGGAGCAATCCAAAGTTTTTGTGTTTCGCGCCGCTGACTCTTCCGGCGGCGAATAAATCCAAATTACAAGAGGTTAAGTATGAAAAAAGCGTGGATACTTTTAGGTTTATTGTTCTTTATCAATTCAATTTCTTTCGCGCAGGAAAGCGGCAATCGCATTTACGGCAATCAGGGTTATTACAACCAGACGCGCCGCCAGCCGACGACGAACACGGGCGGCTTATCAAACGGAAGTTTTGTTTTTTATTCGGTTGAAGCGAGCGTTTTAACGAGTATGAAACCCGATGCCTTCGTCGCGGTTTTCGGGGTCAATGAAGAAGCCCCGACTGCCGCCGCGAGTAACGATAAAATCAACGCGAGAATCGCCGCGCTGACCGCTTCGCTGAACAATTTGGGCGTGGCGAAAAATGATATTTTCGTTGATTTTATTACGCAGAATCAAGTTTACGATTACATTACGCAGGGCAATTCGGTATCGGAGAAGTTTACCGGCTTTGAAACTAAAAAGACGATTGCCGTCCGCTACCAAAGCCGCGATTCGTTTGAGAAAATCGTCGCGGCGGCAGCAAAAGAGCAGATTTTCGATTTGATCAAAGTTGATTACGTCGTCAGCGATTTCGAGACGGTTCGCGCTCGTTTGTTTGATGAAGCAGTGAAAATTATTAAAGCGAAAGAAGCGAAATATGCGAGTTCGTTCGGCGTGAAACTCGCGCCAATCGGTTTGGCGAGCGAAAAATACGATGCCTTTTATCCGGGCGAAGCGTATCAGCGTTATCAGGCGTATGAGTCAGGCGATGCCTCGACGAGTTACGAGAACGGCACGAAAGTTACGAAGCGCAAAAATTTTACGTTTTATTACGAGCCGATTCCCGTTGACCGTTTTGATAAAGTGTTGAGTCCAATCGGCATCGAACCGATTGTGCAGTTCACGCTTTATCTGCGGATGGATTACGACGCGGGTAGAATTAAAGAGAGATAATGCGAAGTTTTATCGCTTGCACAATTTTAGTTTTTTGTTGTTTGGCAATTAACTGTGGCGTTGCGGGGCATTACATTCAATCTACGAGTTCAATGATGCCAAATATAGGAATTGGTGATCATTTTACAACAATTGAAATAAAAAATAATGAGTTAAATCCGATTGAACGATTCGACATTGTTATCTATAAGCCGCAACCAAGCAAGATAGATGTAGGAGCAATAGAAAACACAAGATTTGCTCATCGGGTAGTCGGAATGCCGAACGAAAAAATTGAAATAAAAAAGGGCGGGATTTATATAAACGACAAACTTTTGGATGAGCCTTTTGAAAAAACTATTGGCGGAATTGATTTTCCTGCCACACAAATTTCTGAGAACGAGTATTTTTTGTTGGGCGACAATCGTCCGAATAGTTTAGATAGTCGTTACTGGAACAAACCGACGATCAAACGCGAGGAAATTTACGGAAAAGTCAATACAATCATTCACAAAGAAGATTGGGACAACGGAAAGCGTTGGTAAATTAGTTTATGGAAATCAAAGCAATCGGATGTGAGCCGTTACAGTTAAAGCGTGTGCATTTGAAAGATTCGCACACGCTAAAAGTTTATCAGGAAAACGACGGTTATAAATGGCTGAAAAAGGCGATGGAGATGTCGCCCGCCGATATTATCGAAGAGGTGAAAAAATCGGCGTTGCGCGGGCGCGGCGGCGCGGGTTTTCCGACGGGAATGAAATGGTCGTTCGTGCCGAAAGATTCGCCGAAGCAGAAATACGTCGTCTGCAACGCGGACGAATCGGAGCCGGGGACATTTAAGGACAGATATTTGCTCGAACGCGATCCGCACGCGCTGATCGAAGGAATGTTGATCGCGGCGTTCGCGCTCGGCTCGAAGGCTTGTTACGTTTATTATCGCGGAGAATATAAATATCTGATTGACATAATGGACAAGGCGATTGACGAAGCGCGGGCGGCGGGCTTAATCGGCGACAACATTCTGGGCAGCGATTTTTCGTGCGAATTTTATACGCACACCGGCGCGGGCGCGTATATTTGTGGCGAGGAAACCGCGCTTTTATCGAGTCTCGAAGGTTATCGAGGACATCCGCGAATGAAGCCGCCGTTTCCGGCAATCGAAGGTTTATACGCTTCGCCGACGGTCGTCAACAACGTCGAAACTTTAACGGCGATTCCGCAAATCATCGAAATGGGCGGCGAAGCGTGGCGCAATCTCGGAACTGAAAAATCCGGCGGCACGAAACTCTGGAGCGTTTCCGGTCACGTCAAAAAGCCGGGCGTTTATGAACTGCCGATGGGTTACGCCGATATGGAAAGGTTCATAATGGAAGACTGCGGCGGCATTCGGAACGGACATCAATTAAAAGCCGTTATTCCCGGCGGCTCGTCGGTTTACGCGATGAGGGCTGAAGATGTTATCGGCAAAAAGGTCTTGATGGATTACGAAGGTTTAGTCGTCGCCGGTTCGCTCGTCGGTTCGGGCGGCTTTATCGTGATGGACGAAACGGTGGACATCGTTGATTCGACGAAAAATTTGACCGAATTTTATAAACACGAATCGTGCGGCTGGTGTACGCCGTGCCGCGAAGGAACCGACTGGCTGACCAAGATTTTCACGCGCATTGCCGACGGCGGCGGACGACCCGAAGACGCGCAGTTGATTCTGGATTTGTGCGACAATATCGAAGGCAAATCGTTTTGCGCGTTAGGCGACGCGGCGGCGTGGGCGATTCAGGGCGCGATGAAAAGATTTCCCGAAGATTTCAAACCGTATTTGGACGGACAGAGAACGACTTCTAATGAGCCTGAAAAAGGTGAATTTAGAAACTAGAGAATTTACACAAACAATAAAACAGGAGATAAAAATAAAATGGGCAGAGGAGATAAAAGAACACGCAAAGGTAAAATTTTCGCCGGAAGTTTCGGCAAAACCCGTCCGCAGGGCAGAAAGAAAACGGCGGCGGCGGCAGTGAACAAAGAAGCGGCAGCTAAAACGGAAGAATAACTAAACCACTCTGCACTGGAAGTGCAGAGGTTTGAAAAAGGAACGCGAATAAAATTCGCTCGATTGTTCTTTTCCGGTAAAAAAAGAAAGCGTAATAAATTCTTGCAATGAAATTGCAAGGTTTTGACCTGCGTGTTTCAAAGAATAAAAATGATGCCACGGAGTTTATCGAATTTAGCTTACGGGACGACGGATTTAACCGAAAATTTGGTAACGGAGGACGACGAACCGGTGGATAATCTGTTTTCGGAAAAGCAACAGCGTCTGTTGGTTGAGCCGCTTTACAGTTTTTGGAAACCAATTGATGCGGAAACGGGTGAAGAACGGAAGTTTTTCGCCGCTTCTAACATCGGTTTGTTTTTTTCCGTGCATCAGCCGCCGCTCGTGCCGGATATGTTTTTGAGTTTGGATGTGGAAACGCCCGCCAATCTCGATTTGAACGCTCATCGCTCATATTTTGTCTGGGAATTCGGCAAAGTCCCGGATGTCGCGGTGGAAATAGTTTCCAATCGCAAAGGCAACGAATTGACGAGCAAGCTGCGTGATTACGCAAAAATCGGCGTAACTTATTATGTGGTGCTTGACCCGTTCAAAAGTTTGGGCGAAACCGTTTTGCAAGTTTATGAACTCGGCTTTGGCAAACGTCTGAGACCGAAAAGCGACGCGATCTTAAACGAAGCCGGATTGGAAGCCAAACTTTGGCAGGGCGAGTTTGAAGGAATTTCAGGCGAATGGCTGCGCTGGTATGATTCAGAAGGCAATCTGATTTTGACGGGCAAGGAGGCAGCGGAAAAAATGGCGCGTCGAATGCGCGACTTAGGAATTGATTTTTAATTGAAATAAATTTCAACAGAACTCGTTGAAGTGACGATTAACGGTCAAAAATTCGAGGCGGAGAAAAGCGCGGCTGATTGATGGTTGCCGTGTGCGACGTTAAAGTAAAGCATCTTTTGTAAGGGAAATAAAATCATCATGCGATTTCAAACCAGAGACCAATGGAACGGTGCATTATGGAAAAACGAGATAGCTTTAGCTAAAAACGTTTTCGCCGATACAATTCCTTACGATAAAATTGGTATTGCAAATGTAGATATGGGTTCGGCGGTAACCGTTGCGACGAATCCGGTCATGGCGAGTGCGGAATTCGTTATACTTTGGAAAGAAGCGTATCAACTAAATATAGCTAATACTCCTAGATTACAAAACACTTTGATTCACGAATTGACTCACGTCCGGCAAGCTAATTACGGTTCGTTTGCGATGGCTTATATGGCTGAGTCGGTTTGGGCGCAGGCAAAACAAGGAAATGAAGAAATCTGGAAAGATGGTTATTGGGAAGGTCTCAAAAAAATAAAAGAAATAATCGAAAAAGGAATCAAAGGCGAGCCTTCACCGTGGCATACCTATCGCAGCAAAGCATACGAATATGCCGCCGCAGATATTGGAAAAGACTGGAAAGTATTTAACGTCGAGCAACAGGCGAATATCGTCGAAAACTGGTTTAGTCAGGAAGATGGCAATCGTTCGCCGAAGGACAACAAATACCCGTATATTAAAAACAATATATTAGCGAAAAGCACTTCCGCGCAATATACGCCGATTCAAAACTCGGCAGGTTACTCTGCCGAAATAGCTAAGATACAAGCGACATTATACAATTTAGGGTATTTGAAGGATTTGAAATACGTTGGCGGTTTTATGGGTAACATAACCGGAAATACAGTCAGGAATTTTCAAAAACGAAATAGACTAAAGGTTGATGGCGATGTAGGAACAGCTCGCAGCCTAAAGCAAATCAAACTTAATTTATCCGAAGGTCAATTGGTGAGAGCAATATGAAGAAAATTCTTTCGCCCGCTTTACCATTCTTTATACTATCTTTAGTTTCTTTCTTGTTTGCCTGCGAGAATAAATTCTCCGGTGTTTTGATTCCGGTGGTTGAAAACGGCATACAAATTGGCGACACGAACTCTAAAAACGACACGGCGCAATTTTCTACCGGCGATGCCGCAATCAGCGTGTTCGGCGGTTGGATTTACAACTTTACTCCACCACCGAATGGAAAGAATGAACGAGCGAGTTTTGATTTTACTTATTCGATTGAAAATAAAGGAAAATCCGATTTAATTATTGCTATCAAAAAGTCGACAATCATCAGTGATCGAATTGAAAATTTCAGACAATTAAGCGTCACCGAGTTAAGCGATTCTAAGAACCAAGGCTTAACTGCCGGTTCACCAATTAATTCGGATACGGTAACGATTAAAGCTGGAGAGAAAAAAATATATGTAGACTATTATGCGGCTTCGGTCAGAGACGGAAATACTATTGTCGGCGATGAAGTAATTTATAAAATGTCTTCGGGTTTGGGGAAAAGCCAAAATCCGACGATCAAGTTTAAGTGCATTTCAAGCAGCGATATTGAGTCTTTGCGCCGCGAACCGCCAAGACCGCAAAATTAGCATTTAACTTGAAGAAACTGGAAAAACTTAAAATTTAAGATGGCAACAGAACTTATCAAAGTAACGATTAACGGTCAGGAATTTGAAACCGAAAAAGGGGCGCGGCTGATTGATGTCTGCCGCGAGCAGGCTTTTAACATTCCGTCGTTTTGTTATTATCAAGACCTCGCTTTGCAGGCTTCGTGCCGGATGTGTCTGGTTCGCATCGAAAAAATGCCGAAGCTCCAGACTTCCTGCACGATAACCTGCACCGACGGGATGAACGTGACGACGCAGAGCGAGGAGATCGAAAAGGCGCAGCGGGCGATGGGCGAGTTTTTGCTTGCTAATCATCCGCTCGATTGTCCGGTTTGTGATCGCGGCGGCGAGTGTGAATTGCAGGAAATGATTTTCGATTGGGGCGATGTCGAAGAACGCTTCGTCGAAAAGAAAAACGCCACGCCGGAGAAATTTCTATCGCCGATGGTCGCTAACGACCCGCAACGCTGTATCGTCTGCAAACGCTGCACGCGAGTGTGCGACGAATGGATGGGCGAAGATGCCATCGAAGCCGGCAATCGCGGAGTCAACACGGTGATCGGAACTTACGGCGGCTGGCTCGGCTGTTCGCAGTGCGGCAACTGCATCGAGGTTTGTCCGACCGGAACGCTGCTCGACGGCGTTTACCGGCACGAAACTCGCCCTTGGGAACTGGATCAGACGATCACGACCGACACTTATTCGTCGGACGGAATGCAGATTTCCATCGGTTCCCGCGCCGGATTAGTTCATCGAATCGTCGCCCGCGACCGTTACGTTGACGGGTTGAACGGCGAGTTTCTCGATGTCAAAGCCCGATTCGCGCACGAATTTATCAATCACGCCGATAGAATTAAAACGCCGATGATCCGCTACAAAAAAGGCGGCAAACTGATTCCGGCGACGTGGGACGAAGCGATTCGTTTCGCGGCGAATAAATTTAAGGAAAGCGGCAACAACATCGGTGTTGTGGCAACGGCGCGGTTGACGAATGAATCAATTTTCACTTTGAAACGATTGGCGAAAGAGGTTTTTAATTCCGATAATTACGCGGTTTCCGATAAATATGATTTGTCGCCTTTGTTCGATAATTTGTCCGCGCCGCTGGCGACGCATAAGGAAATTCGCAAAGCGAAAACGATTCTGCTGATCGGCGGCGAACCGGAAGAAGAACAGACTTTTACGGCGAAGCAAATTCGCCAAGCCGTTCGCAATGACGGCGCGAAACTGATTATCGTTCACGACACGCCGATTCGCCTCAAAGCGCAGGCGACGCAGTTTATCCACGTCAATAAAGGTTCGCTCGACGCTTTCGCGCTTGCCTTTGCCGATAAATCGGACGCGGCAATTTTGGAGAAAATCGGCGCGGCGCAGGCTGAGATTGACGATTTACTAGAAACGATTGCCGAAACAACCGGCGATTTTATTATTATGTTCGGCGGTGATTTGTCGGCGGAAGCGCAGGCGATGCTGGCGAATTCGGCGGGCAGATTCGCTTCGGAAAACCGGCGCGTTTTGCTTCATCCGCTGCCGCTTTATAATAATTCGGTCGGCGCACACGATATGACGGCGGGCAGCAAATCCGTGTCCGACGTGCTGAAAAACTCCAAATCGCTTTTAATCGCCGGCAGTTTGCAGGAAGCCGATGTCAAACTTTTGGCGAACAAAGATTTTGTCGTCGTGCAGGAACTTTTTGAAACCGCGACGACCGATTACGCCGATGTCGTTTTGCCCGCCGCGAGTTTTGCGGAAATGGACGGAACTTATACAAATAATACGGGTTTTGTCCAGCGAGTTCGGCAGGCAATTGAGCCGTTCAATCAGGCGAAAGCCGATTGGATGATAACTTCGATGATCGCCAAGGAATCGGGCGTTGATTTCGGCTATAATTTATCGGCGACGATGGTTTTCAAAGCGATTGCCGACAGCGTTCCGGCTTACGCGGGACTGCGTTATCCGGCGTTAAAGGACGAATCGAAACCCGTTCAGGCGAAATATGAAATCTCGACAATTAAGGATTTGTCGAAGGAAACGGACGCGCTGAAAGCCCGCGTCGAAAAACTTTCCGACGAAGTTGTCAGAATCGTCGAAACGCCGCGCGTCGGTCATAAACTGCATCGCCTGACGACGCTGACGAGCCGCACCAAACAATTTCATTTGCTGGCGAACGGCAATCCGAAGCCGGAAAATCTACTGGTTTCGCCGCTCGTGCAGTTTAATCTCGACGGAACTCCGAAACATCACGAAATCGCCGTCGCCGTTAATCAGACGGACAAGATTTCCGATGTCAAACGCACCGTCGGGGCAGAGATGATTGACGGAAAGGCATAATTATATGCGGTTATTTGCGATCTTATTTTTCATAATCTTTCAGGCTAATTTTTTGTTTGGGCAAGACGGCTCAAACATTAACTATGTAAAAGTCGAAGATTTGAAAGAATCTTATGTCGGACGAATAATCCAAATTGATTTCTATAACAAATCATTCGGTGCAGTCGCCGGAAAAGGTAACGGCATTAATGTTGATAAAGTCTCGATTGATTTTGACGGCAAGCAAATTGAGTTTATCGAACACCGAGAGGATGATGGCTTTAACAGCTGGTTTCGGGGGCAATACCTAGAAACTGCCGATAAGAAAATCAAGTTGAAAGAGTTCAAACTTTTAGAAGTCGGAAAAGATTCGATTAAAGTAATTAGGTTATTTTAATGTGAAACCTTTCACACAAAATTATGTCTTCAAGAAAAAGGACTTATTAGAAATTTTGGTTGAAACCAACTAGTTTTTTAGAAACCATATCTTATGGAAGCTATTGCAAAAACAATCTTTCCGTTTGCGGTGATCGGTGTCGGGATTCTGCTCGCTTTCCAAGGCGTTTTGATGATCGTCGCATACACGGTTTTGGCGGAACGCAAAGTTCTCGGCTGGATGCAGGGGCGCATCGGACCGAATCGCGTCGGTTATTGGGGAATGCTTCAGCCGTTCGCCGACCTCTTCAAATTCATTTTCAAGGAAGACATCGTTCCCGACAAATCAACGAAATTCGTTTATTTTCTCGCGCCGCTGGTCGCCTTGACGTGCGCTCTGATGCCGATGGTCGTTTACCCGTTCGGACCGCGACTGACTAATCCTTTGGGCTGGATTTCCTATTATTTAATCGTCGTCGCGGGATGGATTCCATACGTCGGGCAATCTTTAATTGATGCGATTAACTGGCTGGTTCCGCAGGCTCAAAATATGCCGCTGACGCTGGCGCGGATTGATGTCGGCGTTTTATTTGTTTTGGGAATTACGTCAGTCGGCGTTTACGGCATTGCGCTCGCCGGTTGGTCGTCGAACAACAAATACAGTTTGATGGGCGGACTGCGTTCGTCGGCGCAGATGATTTCTTACGAGCTGGCGATGGGCGCGTCGGTGATCGGGGTTGTGATGCTCTCCGGCTCTCTGGATTTAGGCGGCATCATCGCGGCACAGGCAAACTCGCCGTTCAAATGGTTTATCATTCCGCAATTCGTCGGATTCGTCGTTTTTCTGATTTCCGCTTTCGCCGAAACCAACCGCGTGCCGTTCGATTTGCCCGAAGCCGAAACGGAACTAGTCGCCGGATTTCACACGGAATACTCGGCTTTGAAATTCGCGCTGTTTTTTATGGCGGAATACGTTAATATGTTCACCGTCTCGGTGATGTGCGTCACGCTCTTTTTGGGCGGCTGGTATATTCCGGGCTTGGATTATTTAGCGCGATTGATCGGAATCCAAGAATGGTTAGGAGTCGGAACGGTTCTTTACGCGCTCGTCAGCCACATCGGATTCATCCTTAAAATCTGTGCGTTTCTGTTTTTATACATTTGGATTCGCGGCACGTTACCGCGCTTTCGTTTTGATCAACTGATGAATTTCGGCTGGAAATTTCTATTGCCGGTCGCGCTGGCAAACGTGATTTTGACAATTTTGATCGTTTATTTTTTGAACAAATAACTTTAACGGTAAACGGTAATTGGTTAATGGTTAATGAAAAACCAAAATTCACCATTTACCATTTACCGTTTACCATTAACAAAATGGCAACTACCGCTTTATTTTTTCTTTTTGCCGGACTCGCCATCGCGTCGGCGATTTCGATGGTTTATCACAAAAACCCGCTGTATAGCGCGATCTCCCTGGTCGGCGTATTCATCGCGCTTTCGTGTATCTACGTCACGCTCGCCGCGCCGTTCATCGCCGCCGTGCAGATTTTGATTTACGCGGGCGCGATAATGGTGCTGGTCGTGTTCGTGATTATGCTGTTGAATCTCGACGACGATAAACCGCTCAATCGGCTGCGTTATTTATACGCTGTCGGCGGCGGCTTGGGTTTGATTTTGCTGGTGCAGACGTTTTTCGTTTTCTACGCCGTGATGCGCGCGCCGAACCGGACGATTAACGCGGAAGTAACGGTTGGCAAAACTTTAAGCATCGGGACGGCGATGTATACGCAGTATCTTCTGCCGGTCGAGATCGTCGGCATTCTGCTTTTGATGGCAGTCATCGGCGGCGTAATTTTAGCGCGGCGTTTAGATCAGCCGAAACTCGAATTAGTCGTTGACAACGAATTGAACAAGCGCAACGGCGCGAACGACCGCCCGCTTGGGATGTAAAAATTTTTTTGATCAAATGTCCGTTTCGCTCCATCAAATTTTAGAAATGCCGAACGCCGCGATTTTAGCGGAGCGGTTAAAATCCGCGCTTGAACAAGAGCAGCAAACCCGCCGCCATTTTTACGAAAACATTCAGGAAGATGAAAAAGTCGAATTTATCAACGGCGAAATTATTTTTCAATCGCCCGCCAAACTGCGGCACACGATTGCCATAAAATTGCTGTTAAAACTCCTGGATACATTCGTTTATAAAAACGGCTTGGGATTCGTCGGAAGTGAAAAAATGTTGATTTCACTAACCCGAAATGACTACGAACCCGACATCTGTTTTTTCGACAAATCGAAGTCGCAGCATTTCAAATCCGACCAAATGCAGTTTCCCGCTCCCGATATAGTCGTTGAAGTTCTGTCGCCGTCAACCGAAAGGTATGACCGCACGACAAAATTCCAAGACTACGCGGCGCACGGCATTCGGGAGTATTGGATAATTGACGCGGAACACGAAACGATTGAACAGTATTTTCTGCAAAACGAAGATTACGAATTGCTTTTGAAAGCGAAAGACGGAACGATTGAAAGCGTCGTCCTGCCGGAATTCAAAATCCAAATTCGCGCTGTTTTTGATGAACAAGTTAATTTGGAAACATTGAAAAGATTGATTTAAGCGGTAAATGGTAAATGGTAAGTGGTAAGTGAAAAACTTCCTAAAACTTACCACTTACCATTTACCATTTACCACTAAAAAAATGGAACCGAGTTTAGCCAGCTATTTAGCACTTTCAGGAATACTTTTTACCATCGGCACGGTCGGCGTAATTTTCAAGCGCAACGCGCTCGGGATGTTTATGTGCATTGAGTTGATGCTCAACGCCGTCAATTTAACCTTCGTCGCCTTTTCGCGGTATTACGCCGATGTCAACGGACAGCTTTTCGTCTTTATGGTGATGTCGGTGGCGGCGGCGGAAGCGGCGGTCGGACTCGGCATTATCATCGCGTTTTTCCGCAACCGGCTGTCGGTTGATACGGACGACGCGAGTATTTTAAAGAATTAATTTTCAGATGCTGAACGCCGGAGTTTTGACATTTCAGGAATACGCGATGCGCGAACCTTTGCCGTTAGCGACAATTCACGAAGCCTTGCTTGATTTTCTGCGCGGTCGCCAAGACGCGGTTTTGTTCGGCGCGATTGCCGTTAACGCTTACGTTTCCGAGCCGCGAATGACGCGAGAGATTGATTTGCTTTCGACGGATGCAAAGAATCTGGCGGAAGAATTAAAAAGTTTTTTGAGCGACAAATTTCATATCGTCGTCAGAATTCGAGAAATCGGCGATAAAGGTTTGAGAATTTATCAGGTTCGCAAGAAAGGCAATCGTCATTTGATTGACGTGCGGCTGATCGAGAAATTTCCCGAAATGGAAATCGTCGAAGAGATTCAAGTTTTATCGCCGCTGGAGTTGATTATCAGCAAAGTTATTTCTTTTCAATCGAGATACGGCAAGCCGAAATCCTGGACGGACAGGCGCGATATTGCGGTTTTGCTTTTGCGGTTTTCTGAATTGAAAGAGATAGTTGCGGAGAATTTGCGGGCGAAAAATGTCGGCGAAGCGGTTTTGAAAGTCTGGGCTGAGATTTCCGAAGAGAATTTTCAGTTTGAAGACGAAGATGAAGATTTGATTTATTGAAATATGTCGGGTTCAACGAAAATAATTATCGAGAAACACGAAGACGGATTCGTTGCGTATCCACTCGGATTAAAAGGCGTGATTGTCGGCGCAGGCGGTTCTTTTGAGGACGCTTTAGCCGATGTAAAATCAGCGATTTGATTTCACATCGAAACTTTCGGCGATGAGGCATTTGAGACCGATTCGCCCGTTTTGGAGGCGTTCGTCGCCGAAACGAGATTGGCGGCGTGATGAAATTTCCCGTTGACACGCCGAAAAAGCGAGTTGTTAAAACGCTCGAATCGCTCGGTTTTCAAATTGTCCGCGAACGCGAACACATTGCGAACGATTTGCACACAGGCGGGAGTTTCGCGGGAAGATTTTTTACGGGCTTTTGAGCAAAGTTAAAATAATTTCTGAAATTTGGGTTGGAGATTGCGATTCAGGATTTTCAGTCTGAAGTGCCAGAAGGAGATTTAGATTTTAGATGATGTTTACAAAAAAATCTTACATTTTTTCTTTTGTTTTTCTTTTGCTGGCTTTCCAAATAGCTTGCGGACAAAGTTCAATTACGTCGAAGAACCACAAAGAAAAGGCTGTCGAAAAAGTTGATTTGAGAATAGAAAATCTGAAAAAGCAGGCAGATGAATTAGTAGGTGCGTTAAATAAAAATGATTTTGACAAATTTATTGAACTGACACATCCACAAGTCATTAAAGAAGTCGGCGGTAGAGAAAACCTTATCTCAATGATGAAAGGGATTTCTGACCAAAATCCTAAAATTTTTGAATCGGTTTTAGCATCAGTGGGAAATCCAGATGTGTTGGTTGAATCGGAAAGACTTCTGTTTGGTGTCGTTCCGCAAAAAATTGAAGGAACAACTCACAAAAACCGTAAAGTGGTTGTAAACGGTTGTGTCGTTGGAATTTCAAATGATAACGGAAGGACGTGGAAATTTGTGAGCGGTGAAAAGTTTGATGAAATATTTCCGTTCGCAAAAGGAAAGTTACAAATTATTGTGCGGAAAACTTTTGTGGATGGTATAGAACAGTAAGTTTTTAATGAAATGACTGAAAACAATTTTTTAAGTCTGATAATTTTCGCGCCGCTGCTCGGTGCGGTAGTCAATTGGATTGTCGGCAAAAAGCTGCGAAGCGAATTATTCAGCGGCGTGATCGCGTGTTCGGCGGTCGGCATCTCAACCGTCGTCGCGTTTATGATCGCGTTCGGTATCGGCACGCCGCACGTCGGCGCGTTGTCTATGCCCGAAGGAAAACCGATTCTCGACCAGCTTTGGACGTGGATTCAGGTCGGCAGTTTTCGCGCCGATTTCGGTTTGGGAATGGATCGGCTTTCGGGAATTTACGCTTGTTTTATCACGTTCGTCGGTTTGCTGATTCACATTTTTGCGACGGGTTATATGCACGGCGATAAAAGTTTTTACCGCTTTTTCGCGTATTTGAATCTGTTTATGTTCTCGATGCTGACGTTGATTTTAGCGGATAATTTTCTGCTGATGTTCGTCGGCTGGGAAGGTGTCGGGCTGTGTTCTTATCTGCTGATCGGTTACTACATCAAACGCGACGAAGCGCGGCGGGCGGCGAAAAAGGCGTTTGTCGCCAATCGAATCGGCGATTGGGGCGTTTTGATGGGCGTGTTTTTGATCTTCACTCTGACCGGCTCGATTTCGTTTTTCGATAAAACGGTGGACGGCGTTCAAGTCGTCAGTTCGATCAATACTCTGTCGGCGTTGGCGGCTGATCCGTTTACTTGGGGCGCGTTGGTAGCGGGCGGAGTAACGAGTATTGCAATTCTTTTGTTTATCGGCGCGACGGGAAAATCGGCACAGATTCCGCTTTTTGTCTGGCTGCCGGACGCGATGGCGGGACCGACTCCTGTTTCGGCACTGATTCACGCGGCGACGATGGTTACTGCCGGCATTTATTTGGTCGTGCGCTGTAACGGCATTTACCAAAATGCGCCGACGGCGATGTTTATCGTGGCGATTATTGGCGCGGCGACGGCGATTTTTGCGGCGACGATTGGCTTAGCGCAAAACGATATTAAAAAAGTTCTCGCTTATTCGACGGTTTCGCAATTGGGTTATATGTTTATGGCGTGCGGAGTCGGGGCGTTTATCGCGGCGATTTTTCACGTGATGACGCACGCTTTTTTCAAAGCTCTGCTGTTTTTGGGTTCCGGTTCGGTGATTCACGGAATGCACCACGAACAGGATATGCGGCGGATGGGCAACCTGAAAAAGTTTATGCCGATCACGTTCGTGACGATGGCGATGGGCTGGCTGGCGATTTGCGGAATTCCGATCTGGGCGGGCTTTTTCTCAAAGGATGAAATTCTTTACCGCACTTTCGCGGCGACGAACGCGACGGCGGACGCGACGATGTTCGGCGTTCACGTCAACACTATCTTATGGATTGTCGGTTTGACGACGGCGGTTTTGACGGCGGTTTATATGACGCGATTGATGTGGATGACGTTTTTCGGCGCATCGCGTTTTGACTATGTTTTGCCGGTCGTCGAAAATCCGCACGAAGCATCACGCGCCGAGGAAAACGCTTTCGCGCTCGGCGACGCGCACGATGCAGCTACAAATCACGGACACGCGCCCGACGCGACGCACGGACATTCCGATTCGGGACAGGATGACGACGATGACGAACATCACGAACATTTGACGGCGGATTTCAAACCGCACGAATCGCCCTGGGTGATGACCGTTCCGCTGATTGTGCTGGCGGTTCTTTCGACGCTCGGCGGTTTGATCGGCGTTCCCTACGCTGTCAGTTCACTGGTCGGCGCGGGCGATGTCAATACGTTTGAACACGTTCTCGAACCGATAATTTACAAAAAAGGCGAACATAAATTAAACTCGCCAACGGCGATTCATTCGGAAGCGGCAAAAAACGAAGCGGCGAAATCGCATAGCTCCGCGCTCGAAACTGAAACAGCGGAGCAGCATTCGACCGTCGGCGAACACGCCGCGCATAATCCTGAAGAAATTAGAGAAGAACGATTGCTCGCGCTTTTGTCGGTGGTGTTAGCGATTGGCGGGATCGTTATCGGCTGGCTGATGTTCGGTAAAACGCCGCTTCGCAAGATGCCGAAGATTCTCGAAGACAAATGGCGGATTGACGAAATTTACAACGGTTATATCGTTGACCCGATCACGAATCTCTCTCGGAGCGGTTTGTGGAAAGGCTTCGATGTCGGTTTTATTGACGGCATCGTCAACGGCATTGGGCATTCGGTCGCCGCGCTCGGTTCGGTGGCGCGTTCGGTGCAGGTCGGTTTCGTCCGCAGTTACGCCGCGTTTATTTTATTCGGTGCGCTAATCGTCATCGGATATTTTATTTATTACGGCTTTAAGTTGATCGGCTGATTATGAGCAGAAATATAAAAACATCCGGCGGCAAAATTCTCAAAGAACAAAAGGCGGCGGGCGCGAAAGGCATTTTGATACGTTCGCCGGTCGAAGGTAAAACTACATATTACCTTCGTGTTTATAATGCCGACGCTTTTGAAGATTACGCTCTGCGGCATAATGATTTAGCCGTCACGATCAATGCCGACGATGAAGCGTCATTTTATGAAAATGAACAGGGCGAAAAATTTCTCGACCATTCGCCTGAAACCTTGGGTTGGGAAGTTATTGATTCAAACGTATAAATAAAATGGATTATATCTCCAAAAATCTTTTGACGATTTTAATTTTGCTGCCCGCTTTCGGGGCGTTGTCCGTGCTTGGGCATCAGTTGGTTTGGAAAAGCGAAGATAAGCTGAAATGGATTACGCTCGGCTGGACGGTTTTGAATTTCCTCGTGTCGCTGGTTCTGATTTTTAATAAAGACGCGACTTCCGCCAACGGGTTTATCTTTGAGAAAAACATCCCGTGGATCAAAACGATCAACACCAATTATCACGTCGGCGTGGACGGTCTTTCGATTTGGCTGGTCGTTTTGACGACGTTTATAATGCCGATTGCCATTCTTTCGACGTGGCACGCCGTCGAGAAACGCTCGACCGCTTTTTATGTTTTCCTGCTACTTTTAGAAAGCGCGATGCTCGGTGTTTTTATGTCGCTCGATTTGCTCGTCTTTTACCTGTTTTTTGAAGCCTCGCTCGTTCCGATGTTTTTTCTGATCGGCATCTGGGGCGGCGAAAATCGGATTTACGCGGCGGTCAAGTTTTTCGTTTATACGGCTCTCGGAAGTTTGCTGATGCTGGCGGCAATCGTCGCGTTATATTACCTTCACGCCGCCGCGACCGGCGTAGGCACATTCGATTACGTCACGCTTCTGGATACGATGAAAGCCGGAAAACTGGCGTTCGTCGGAGCCAACGCATTCACCGGAACGCTGCTGTTTTTCGCGTTTGCTTTGGCATTTGCCATTAAGGTTCCGCTGTTCCCGTTTCACACTTGGCTGCCCGACGCTCACACCGAAGCCCCGACCGCCGGTTCGGTCGTGCTGGCTGCCGTGATGTTGAAGATGGGAACTTACGGTTTGATGCGGTTCAATTTCAGTTTATTTCCCGACGCTTCACGCGAGTTCGCGTGGCTGTTTATCACGCTGGCAGTCATCGGAATTATCTACGGCGCACTCGTCGCAATGGTTCAGCCGGACATCAAAAGACTGGTCGCGTATTCGTCCGTCTCACATATGGGTTTCGTGATTTTGGGAATGTTTTCGTTCACCGAACAGGGAATGCAGGGAGCGCTTTACCAAATGCTCAATCACGGCATCTCGACCGGCGCGTTGTTTTTGCTCGTCGGATTTATTTACGAACGCCGCCACACCCGCGCCATCACCGAATTCGGCGGACTTGCGAGCGTGATGCCGCTTTTTGCGACGTTTTTCGTTTTCACCTCGATGTCGTCCATCGGACTTCCCTTTCTGAACGGCTTCGTCGGCGAGTTTTTGATTATGCTCGGAATGTGGAATTCGACGGTTTTGGATATTACCAACACGGTCAACTGGAATTACGTCGCCACGATGCTCGCCGGAACCGGCGTTATTTTCGCGGCGGTTTATCTGTTGTGGATGATTCAGCGAGTTTTCTTCGGCAAGATTACCAATCTGAACAATAAACGCCTGCTCGATTTGAATTGGCGCGAAATCGGTTTGCTCGCGCCGCTGCTTTTTCTAATGGTTTTGATGGGCGTTTATCCGCGTCCGTTTCTGGAGGCGACGCAGAAAAGCGTGGCGGCAATCCGCGAAAGGGTTACGCACCAAAAAAGCGATGTCTTTGAGAAAGCGGAAACGAAACCGGCGAACGCCGCTGAACATCGGTAATTCGACGGCGAAAAGTTTTATAGAGAATCGAAATGAATACAGTATTTTTAGCCAATTTAGTCAACCCGAACGCCGATGTAACGGCGATTCTGCCCGAAATGATGCTGGCGATTACGGGCGTGATCGTGATGCTTTACGACAGTTTTGTCCCAAAGCAGCGTTATATCACCGGCGCAATTTCTCTGATCGGCATTATTTTTTCGGCGGTTCTGCTCGGTTTGATGTGGAACGATGCCGCTTATTTGTCGGCGTGGAACGGAATGATCGCCAACGACAATTTGCGAATCGGTTTCTCCTTCGTCTTTCTGCTCGTAACCGCGCTGACGATTTTGATTTCGTCGGTGTGGACTGACCGCGAAGACGTTCCCGTCGGCGAATATCATTGTCTGCTGCTGTTCGCCACCGTCGGGATGATGTTTATGGCTTCGGGGAATGATTTGGTCGTGATTTTTCTCGGTTTGGAAACTTCTTCGATTGCGACGTATGTAATGGCTGGACTGCGAAAATCGGATTTGCGCTCGAACGAATCTTCGATGAAGTATTTTATTTTAGGCTCGTTCGCGTCGGCGTTTCTGCTTTACGGAATGGCTTTGATTTACGGCGCGACCGGCACGACGAACATCACCGAGATCGCCGTAAGAATTGCTCATCCGAATTTTCCCGCGCTGCTTTTAATCGGCGGCGCAATGATGATTATCGGCTTCGGTTTCAAGGTGGCGACGGTTCCCTTTCACGTCTGGACACCGGACGTTTACGAAGGCGCGCCGACTTCCGTAACGGCGTTTATGGCGACGGGACCGAAAACGGCGGCGTTCGCTTCGTTCGTCAGAGTTTTCGTTTTGGGATTTCCGTTGATTGCGGGCGCACAGGCTTCCGGGGTTTTGCACGAATCGTGGATTACGGCTTTGACCGTGATGGCGATGCTGACGATGACCGTCGGCAACGTCGCGGCGATTGTCCAAAATAACGTTAAACGAATGCTGGCTTATTCGTCCATCGCGCACGCCGGTTACGCCCTCGTCGGATTTATCGGCGCGGGAATGGCGAAAACCGACGCGGCGCGTGATGCGGCAATCGCGTCGGTGGCGTTTTATATGCTGACTTACGCCGTGACCAATCTCGGCGCGTTTGCGATTGTTACTTTATTGGCGCAGAAAAACGACCGGAGAACGGAATTTGAGGATTACAACGGCATCGGTTTCAAAACGCCGGTTTTAGCCTTTTCTTTATCGCTCTTTATGCTCTCCTTGCTCGGCTTGCCTTTGACCGCCGGATTTATGGGCAAAGTGCTGGTCTTTCGCCCCGCGCTCGAAGCAGGCGATACTTTATTGACGCTGCTCGTCGTCGTCGCCGTCGTCAACACGGCGATTTCGGCGTATTATTATCTGCGTTTAATCGTCGTGATGTTCTTCCGCGAACGCGCCGACGAATGGACGGCTCCGCGCATTCCAGCGGCTTTGGCGGCGGTTTTGATCGTGACGATTGCGGGCGTTTTCTATTTCGGCATTTTCGGCGACCGCGTGATCGAAAGATTTTCGACATCGCCGAGCGCGATTGTCAAAGCGGAAAGGTGAAAGAAGAAGCGGAGAAAAGGAGAAAGAAAAAGAGATTCTTTTTCTTTTCAGTTCCGACTCTCAAATTTAGAAGCGGGATGAGCGATAATTTTTCTCCTTTTCTCTTCTTCTCGAAGTTATGGACAAGGCAGCCGATATTCGAGAAAAATTAGGCGCGGAATGGCTTCCCGAAATCTACCGTGCCAAAGTCCGTTCGCAGCGGACCCGCGCGCACCGGCTGGAAGTCGCGCCGCACGAAAACCGCGCCGTCATTCAACACACGCTGCTCGGCATCGAGCTGAAAGTCGGCAACCAACGTCTCGCCTGTCCCGATTTATCAACTGCCAGATATTTGCAGATTTTCGCCCGTCTCGGCTGTCAAAACGTCGCCGTGCCATATGACATCACGAAAATTTCGACGCTCGCCGACGAATTGGAATCGTCGTGGCAAAAAATTCTCCTGCTGCTCGAAGATTCGGCAGGTGACAAAACCGCCGCCGTTAAAGGGCGAATGCGGGCAAATCTAATCAAAGAACTACGCCGTGAAATCGAAAAAATCGGCGCGGGTTCACTGATGCCGGAATTTAAGCAATCTACTAAACAAAGAAACAATTAGTTTTTTACATTCGCGTTTCCGCAAACTCAAAACGCTTCTGAAAAACGATTCTTCAACACTAACCGCAATAAAAATTTCGCCAGCCGTTCTGAAATAAATCTTTCTTTATTCCGCGAACTCTTTTAAGCTTATTCTGAAGAATTCGTCAATTTCAGGAGTTACCGACCATGTTAAAATTTCGTCTTATTTCGCCGTCGCTGATTATCGTTTGCGCTTTCGCCGGTGTTGTCGCCCAGACCGCCGACCACCGGGATGAGGAAAAACTAAAACAGCAAAACGCGCTGCTCGAACAAATCGCCAAGGATGCCGACGCGCTGCGGCTGCCCGAAAATCGCGCTCTGGTGCTGGCGAAACTCGGCGATAGTTTTTGGGCGACCGACGAAAAACGCGCCCGCCAGCTTTTTCAAACCGCGATCAACGCGCTGGTCGCAGCGCAGATTGACGCGGAAACCGAAAAAAAACAGCCGGGCGTTTTTTTCAACTTGATTGACGGCGTGTCGCCGCGCCAGGAAATTATGACGATGATTGCCGGACGCGATGCCGAACTCGCGCTTGATGCCTTTTACCGGTCGCGCCCGGCGAAAGTGGCGCAGGCATTGACGGCGGCGGCAAACGGCGCGGAAAAAAAGGATTCCGAAAACCGGCAATACGCCTTGAACGAGACGAGCTTCGAGCAGGGTTTAATCAGCCGATTCAGCGACCAAAGCCCGCCGCGCGCGCTGAAGCTTTTCCGCGAAAGTCTCGCCAAAGGCGTTACATATGAAGCGTTGAATTTAATCGAAAAACTCAAAACCAAGAATTCGGAACTCGCCGCACAGCTTGCCGCCGAAGTTGCGGGCAAACTGCTGGCGACCGATTTTGAAAAGGACTCGCAGGCGGCGAGTTTGACTCTCACTTTCGTCGGCGAATACGGCAAAAAATCCGAAGCCGACGCTCCAGTCGTTAAGGTTGACGACAAAATTCTGCGCGATTTGACGGCGAAATTCGTTAAGAACATTCTCAAATCAGAAGACGGCGATTACGATGTCGAGTATATTCTGCCGACGGTGGAAAAATACGCGCCCGAAAGCCTCGCCGCGCTCAAACAGCGAAAAGCCAAATACGATAAGGAAAACAAGCGCGAAGATTACGCCGCTTTCAGCAAGTTGATGGAAGGCGATCCGTCGCCGGAGAAACTTTTAAGCGAAGCCGACAAGTATTCCGAAGAATTCAAAAGTCAAATTTATTACTCGGCGGCGGAGAAACTCGCGCAGAGCGGCAACGTCGAGCGCGCCAAAAAAATCATCTCGTCGCGGCTGCCCGAAGGCGAACGGGAAAATTATCTGACGCAAATCAGTTACAACTTGATTCAGCAGGCAATAACCGCCGAAAAATATGACGAAGCCGCGCTCTTGATAAACCAGACTCCGGCGGAAGCTTCGCATTTTTATTTTTTTATGGAGTTGGCGGCGGCGATTTATCACAAAAACCCGGCGGAGAATAAACGTCCGGCGTTGAGCGTCATCGAACAAGCCCGCGCTCTGATTTCACAGCCGATTGAGACGCTCGACGATCTGACGTTGATGATGCAGGTGGCGGCGACGCTCGCCGAAATCGATCCGGAACAGTCGTTTCAGGTTCTCGAAAATTTGACTTATCAGATGAACGAATTTCTCGAAGCGTCGGCGATTGTCAGCAGATACCGCAACGACGGCAGCGTGCGAAAAGGCGAAATGATCGTTAATTCTCACGGTTCGGTCAACGGTCTGAATAATATGGCGCAGATTTTAACGACGCTCCGAAAAAAGGATTTCACACGGACGGCGGCTTACGTCAACGGTTTTCAACGCCTGGAAGTGCGCGTCAGCCTGGAAATGCAGTTAATTGAAACCGCCGCGCCGCCGCTTTCGGCACCGTCCGGCTCCAATACCGGCAGCGCAGCGGTTGGCAAAGCGCAGTGAAACGACGCGACGTTCAGAAATTTATTTCGTCCGATCTTCGACCGAAAGATTCGGGATTTGCAAAAAACCCGATAGGTTTCACGAAACCAGAATCGCGTTTCGTGAAACGACAATCGCCGCGATCTTCAAATCAATCGTGCCGACGCGAATTTTTTGGGATTTGAATTCTCGAAACAATTCAGCAGCTTTTTCGTCATAAATTTTCACCTCTTCGGCGGATTATACAACTTTTTTTGTTAATTCAATAAAGGTTTTAGTGCCTGCCCCGTATAAGATTTCTTCACTTTAACGATTTCTTCGGGCGTTCCGGCGGCGACGATTTTGCCGCCGCCTTCGCCGCCTTCGGGTCCTAAATCAATGATGTAATCGGCGGATTTTATCACGTCCAAATTGTGTTCGATGACGATCACCGTGTTGCCCGTGTCAACCAATCTTTGCAAAACGTCGAGGAGTTTGTGGACATCGGCGAAATGCAAGCCGGTGGTCGGTTCGTCGAGAATGTAAATCGTCTTGCCCGTCGCCCGTTTCGATAATTCTTTGGCTAATTTTATTCGCTGCGCTTCGCCGCCGCTTAAGGTTGTCGAAGATTGCCCGACTTTGATGTAGCCCAAACCGACATCGAGCAAGGTTTGCAGCTTAATTTTGATGTTCGGGATGTTTTCCAAAATCGGCAGTGCGTCTTCAATCGTCGTGTCGAGCAGATTGGCGATGGACAAGCCTTTATATTTGACCGACAGCGTTTCGCGGTTGTAACGTCCGCCACGACAGACATCGCAGAGAACGTAAACGTCCGGCAAAAAATTCATCTCAATCGTTTTCACGCCCGCGCCTTCACAGGCTTCGCAGCGTCCGCCTCTGACGTTAAAAGAAAACCGTCCGGTTTTATAGCCGCGCTCGCGTGATTCGGGCAGCATTGCGTAAAGCTCGCGGATCGGCGTGAAAAGTCCGGTGTAAGTCGCCGGATTCGAGCGCGGCGTTCTGCCGATGGGCGATTGGTCAATCTCGATGATTTTATCAACCAACTCCAAACCCTTGATCGAATCGTGTTCGAGCGGCTCGACCGCCGATTTGTAAACGTATTTGTAAAGTGCCGGATAAAGAATATCTTCGACGAGCGTTGATTTTCCCGAACCGGAAACGCCCGTCACGACCGTTAAAATTCCCAGCGGAAACTCGACATCAATGTTTTTAAGATTGTGCGCCCGCGCGCCTTTGACGACGATTCTTTGTCCATTCGGAAGCCGCCTGAATTCGGGAACTTCGATGCTTAACTTCCCGGACATATATTTTCCCGTTAGCGAATTCTTATTTTTCTTGATTTGCGCGGGCGTTCCCGTCGCCACGATTTCGCCGCCGTGCGTTCCGGCGAGCGGTCCCAAATCAACGACGTAATCGGCTTTCTCAATCGTTTCCTCGTCGTGTTCGACGACTAAAACCGTGTTGCCCAAGTCGCGCAATTTCTGTAAAGTTTCCAGCAGTTTCTGGTTGTCACGCGGATGCAGACCGATGGAAGGCTCATCCAGAACGTAGAGAACGCCGCGCAACTGCGAGCCGATTTGCGTCGCCAAACGAATACGCTGACCTTCGCCGCCCGACAAAGTTGCGCTGCCGCGATCCATCGTCAAATAGCCTAGACCGACGGCGTTTAAAAATTGCAGACGCTCGCGGATTTCCTTCAAAACGAGTCCGGCGATTTTCTCTTCGCGCTCATTCAATTTGATTTCGTCGAATTTCCCCGTCGCGTCTTCAATCGGCAATGTCACATAATCGGCGATGCCGAAGCCGCCGACTTTGACCGCCAGCGATTCGGGCTGCAATCTTCTGCCGCCGCAAGCCGCGCAATCAACCGGCGAAACCAATTCGGTCAACGCCTCTCGAACTTTCTCCGAAGGCGGCGTTTCCATCCGCTCGCGCATCGCCCGCAGCGCGCCTTTCCAATCCGATTCGTATTTGTAGCCGCCCTGATTAAAAGTCAAACGCTTTTTCGTCCCATTCCAGAAAGCCTCACGGATTTCGGCGGGCAATTCGGCAAATTCCAAACTCAAAAGTCCTTTGTCTTTCGGCTTTTGTCCTTCGCCTTCCGATTCGGGCGACAATTCTTTTGCTTTTTTTCCTTTGCCGTTTGCCGGCGGCTGAACGCCGTCTTCCAAATGCCGCTCGATAATCGCCGTCAGAGCCGCGTTCAAAAACTTGCCGCCGGATTTATCGCTTTCGGCGAGAAATTTAATTTTGCCGACGATTTGAGTTTGATCGGGCAGGATTTTATGCTGGTCAATCTCCAGCACGGTTCCCAAACCCTGACATTTTTTACACGCGCCATAAGCCGAGTTAAACGAGAAAGAACGCGGTTCTAAAGTGGCGATATTGATGCCGCAATTGACGCACGCCATCTTTTCCGAATACATTTTTTCTTCGCCGTCAATAATTGAGACGACGACCGCGCCGCCGGTTAATTTCAGCGCAGTTTTCACCGATTCGGTCAGCCGTTCTTTCACGCCGTCTTTTATTAACAATCTATCAACGACGACTTCAATCGTGTGATTTTTGCGCTTGTCGAGTTTAATATCTTCGTCTAAAGTCCGCAGTTGATTGTCAATCCGCGCCCGAATAAAGCCGTCTTTGTTGAGTTTTTCGAGTTCCTTTTTAAACTCGCCTTTGCGCCCGCGAACCAAAGGCGCGAGAATCATCACGCGCTCGCCTTCGGGTAAATCCAGAATGTTGCCGACGATTTGCTCCTGCGTCTGTTTGGTGATCGCCGCGCCGCACTGGTGGCAATACGGCTGCCCGACCGACGAAAACAGCAGCCGCAAATAATCGTAAATCTCCGTCACCGTCCCGACCGTCGAGCGTGGGCTTCGGGAAACCGTTTTCTGCTCAATCGAAATCGCCGGACTCAAACCTTCGACCGAATCAACGTCCGGCTTTTCCAGTTGATCGAGAAATTGACGGGCGTAAGCCGACAGTGATTCGACGTAACGCCTTTGACCTTCGGCGTAAATCGTATCGAAAGCCAAACTCGATTTGCCCGAACCCGACAAACCCGTGATGACCGTCAAAGTATTTCGCGGAATCTCGACGTTGATATTTTTCAGATTATGCTGACGCGCCCCGCGCACCGTGATGTGTTTAATGCTCATTGTGTATTACCGGTAAAACTCGTGCCTTTAGCCGAAACGGATATTTTAGCAAGTTGCGCGGGCAAAGAAAAGCGCGAAGAAATTAGCCGGCTTGCGAGGTAATTTACGCGTCACGTCGTTAGAAAACCCGTTTTCCACTGTTTTCGAGGTATTTTAAATCATCGCTTTGTAAGCTGTCAGACATAGCCGAACTTGCGAAAGCGTTATGTTTAGTATATTTTCAATAAGAACGGTTCTTAAAAAGTCGTAAAAACCTTTGATAAAAGCGAATCGCTTTTATCAAAGGACTTTTCATTTACGGGATAAAAGAAAACAAACGAATAGGAACGGGTAAAAATGAGTAAAAATAAAAATTTGGGAATAATGATCGTCGGCATCAGCGGAGCCGTCGCTTCGACTGCCGTCGCGGGCATCGAATTATTAAAGCAGAAGACCATCGGCACCGAAGGCTTGCCGCTGGCGGCGATGCCGGAGAATCTGACGGCGAACCTGTTTGAATACGAAAATATCGTGTTCAGCGGCTGGGATATGATTGACGAAAATCTGGCGCAGGCGGCAGTGACGCACAACGTCCTGACTTTGCAGCAGTTTCAAGCCGTCAGCGAGCAGCTCGAAGCCGTCAAACCGCTGCCCGCCGTTTGCAACACGGCGTTCTGCCACAATATCGAAGGGAAAAACGTCCGCGTCGCCGCCAATCATTTCGCCGCCGTCGAAGCGGTTTGCAACGACATCCGGCAATTCAAAATCGAGCGCGACTGCGAGCGCGTCGTAATGATAAATCTCGCTTCGACCGAAAGTTTCATAGACAAAGACAATCGAACTTTCGCCGCGCTCGACGATTTTGAGAAAGCCCTCGGCGAAAATTCGCCGGAAATCTCCCCGGCGATGATTTACGCTTACGCCGCCATCAGCGAAGGCGTTGGTTACGGAAATTTCACGCCGTCGGTCGGGGCGGACATTCCGGCACTCGTCGAATACGCAACGCAGAAAGGCGTTCCGCTCGCTGGCAAAGACGGTAAAACCGGACAGACGATGATTAAAACCGTGATCGCGCCCGGTTTGAAAAGTCGCGCTTTGAAAGTTGAGGGCTGGTATTCGACGAACATTTTGGGCAACCGCGACGGCTTGGCTTTGAGTCATCCTGATTCTTTGAAATCGAAAATCACCACCAAAGGCTCGGTGCTGGACGATATTTTGGGCTACGTCGTCGAAGATCATCTGGTTGATATTCGTTATTATCGTCCGCGCGGCGACAACAAAGAAGCGTGGGACAACATTGATATTGTCGGATTTTTGGGACAGCCGATGCAGTTGAAAATCAATTTTCTCTGCAAAGATTCGATTTTAGCCGCGCCGCTCGTCATCGAAATCGCCCGGCTCCTGGAATACGCGCAAAGATGCGGGGAAAGCGGCGTGCAAAGTCAGCTTTCCGTTTTCTTCAAATTGCCGCAAGTGAGCGACGAAGCGACCGAACGCCCGGAACACGCGCTGCACAAACAGGAAACGATGCTGGTTGACTGGCTGACCAAACACGCGGAGCAACCGGCGACGCGCAACGGGAAACCCAAAAAAGCGAAGGCGGCAAGCGAGTAAAATATGACTTCGGCAACCGATCCGGCGATTGAAAAAAGCGGCGAACACGCGCCGACGAATCTCGCCGCCGTGATTCCGCTTTTCTGGGAAATCGGCAACTTAAAGCGCGTTCGTCCGGCAAATCTCGACGATTCTTTGGCGGCTGATGCGTTTTTGCAGGCGTGGAAACGAATTGCGAACGGCGCGGACGTGCGCGAAACGGCGATTAAAATCGCGGCGGACGCGGTTGCCGCCGCGCAACTCGGCGGAATTAACGCCGACGTTCTGCGCCGCGCCGAGCTTTCCGAAACGCAGATCAACCTGATTCTCGAACGCAGTTTCGATTTGTCGTCCGCGCCGATTCCGGCGAATCTGCGCGATGAATTACGCGCCGCTCTGTCGAATAAATTTGACGCGGGCGAAACCGCTGCGCCGCCGTTCGCGGCTAAACTCGCCCGTCAGCCGCGTTCGGGCGCAACCAAGCCGAACGCGCCGCGAATGGTTTTCGACCAGCCAGAAAGCCACGCCGAACACATTATCACCGTCGCCGTTTACGCCGTTCTGCTCGCGCCGCTGTTCGATGCCGACATCGCCGAAGTTTTTTTAATCACGCTCTGCCATCATTTTCACAACGCCGATTTGCCCGACGCGGGTTTTGCGGGCGAAGAACTGCTGGGCGAATTTTTGCCGGTAATTTTCAAAAATCTGCGCGAACAATGTTTGCGCGAGTTACCGGAAAATTTACACGAAGCGATTCGACAAACTTTCGTGACCATCCGAAACGCCGACTCGAACGAAGCCCGCGCTTTTCACGCGGCGGACGTGATAGACCGCGTTTTGCAGATGCGCCACCACAGCGACGCGAACGAATTCAACTTAATTTACGCGCTCGAAGAAATGGAACTCGTCCACGCGGGCGCGGTGCAGGCGTTCCATTACGATGTTTTGCGGGCGGCGAATTTAATTGAGAATTGAGAAATGAGGGTGATTGAGCGACGGGCAAGCGAAGTTTTGAATGTTTTGGTTTTCATTCAGAGTCCACGCTTACGGGTGTTTCCGCCAGCGAAGCGCGGCGGAGGACAGACTCAAGTTTGAACTCAGAACGAAGATCGGCTGCCTTGAAATTTTTGAATAATCGGCTGGAGCAGCGCACGATTTTTATGATTTGGCAAAACGGCGAACTTAAAAATCCGCTTTCGGGTAAGCCGCTTGAATACGATTCGGCGCACAGTTTGACCGACGGCGAAAATCGTTTTCCGGTAATTGATGCGATTCCATTTTTGCGCGTCGGGGGCGATGATTTGCGGGCGAAGGCTTTGCAGAAATTAGACGCGAACGATGAAAAAGCGGCGTTGATTCTGCTATTTCAAGATCAGGACGATTGGGCGCGAAGCGAGCCGCCGGACGGAAAAGATTTACAGCCGCTGTTTGAAAGTCAAAACTCAACTTTGCGCGAGGCGATGCGTTGTCTGCGTTACGGCGCGGTTGCCGATTACTTCGCCTATCGCTGGTCTGATCCGACTTTTTTGAGCGGACTTTGTTTGCTTGAATATCATTTGCCGCCAAACTCGAAAATCGTGTTTGAACTCGCCTGCGGCATCGGTCATTATTTGCGCGAATTCAATTTGCGCGGCATTGAAACGGTCGGCGCGGATGTCGTCTTCTCGAAATTATGGCTGGCGCGAAAGTTCGTCGCGCCGCAGGCAAAACTGATTTGTCTGGACGCGAATTTCAATTTTCCGTTCGCTAACAATTCTTTCGACGCGGCGTTTTGTCACGATGCCTTTTATTTTTTGCCGGAAAAAAAGCGCGTCGCCGGTGAGTTAAAGAGAACGTCACGCGGCGCGGTCATCATCGGACACGCGCATAATATGGACGCTGAAAATTACTCAAGCGGCGCGGCAATTTCGACCGGCGAATACGGGGCGATGTTTGATAATCCGATTTTATACGACGATGCGGAACTGACGCGGGCGGCAATCGAAGATCGAAAGCCGCAGACGAGCGCGATTTGCGATTTGAAACACGCGGCGGCGATTGGATTAGTTGGCGAAGCGAACGGCAGCGTCGAAACGACGGATGATTTTTACCGAGCAAGTTTTCTGATACCGACGACGCGAGAAAAATTGAAAGTCAATCCGCTGTTGCTCGACGAAAAAGACGAGATTCAAACGTCGCCGATATATCCGTCGGAGAGATACGCCGACGAATATGCGCCGCTGTCGGATTATTTGAGTTTATCGGCAGTTGAATTGGAAGTTTTGAAAAGCGTTGTGAGCGAAGATGACCCGTCGAATAATATAACCTATTTCGCGCGTCGCCGTATTCTGCTCGATTTGCCGGAAAAATGGTAAAGCCGCTTCAAAGGTGTTTTCCTGCGTTACTGAGTTCAGACTTCAGTTTGTCCGCTTCCGCCAGCGAAGCGCAGCGGAAGCAAACTGAAGTTTGAACTCAGAACCATAAGCGCATCTTCGGAGACCTTCGGATTAAATTTTAAGAACGATGTTGGAAACGAAGTCCAAAATCCAAAATCCAAAATCCAAAATCGGCTTCGGCGTTCTCGGCTGCGGCTGGGTGGCGCGGGATTACGCGGCTCCGGGGATTATCGAAAGCGAAAATGCGCGGCTCGTCGCGCTCTGCGATTTAAACCGGGCAAATTACGAAGCGATTGCGCCCGAAGACGAAGGCATCTTTCGCACGACTGATTTGAATGAATTTTTGGCGGCGGAAAATCTCGACGCGGTTTACATCGCCACGCCGAACGATTCGCATCGGTTTTTAACCGAGCAGTGCGCGGCTGCCGGAAAGCACGTTTTGTGCGAAAAGCCAATGGCGACCAGCTACGCGGACGCGGCGGCGATGACGGCGGCTGGCGAAAAGTTCGCTGTGCAATATGCGACGGCGTTCGACCAGCGGTTTCACGCTTCCCATTTGAAATTAAAGGAATTGATCGAAGCCGATGTCTTCGGGACGATCACGGCGGTGAAAATTCATTACGCCTGCTGGCTGCCCGCCGATTGGTGCGCGAATAATTGGCGGATTGACGCGAAAGCGGCGGGCGGCGGCGCGTTTATTGATCTGGCTCCGCACGGCATTGATTTGTCGCAGTTTTTACTCGGCGAACCGCTCGTCGAATTCGCCTGTTTTTTGCAAACCCGCGTTCACGAATACGCGGTGGACGATGGTGCGGCGGCAATCGGGAAGTTTGCGAACGGCGCGTTGCTTTCGATGAACGTCGCCTACAACTGCCCCGACGAATTTCCGCGCCGCCGCCTTGAAATCATCGGCACCGAGGCGATGGCAATCGCCGTTAACACGATGGGACAGACGGCGGGCGGCAATTTGATTTTAATTGACAAAACCGGCGCACGAAGCGAAGTTTCGATTAACGAGGCGGACGACATTTCACCGTTTCGACGGCAAATCGAAGTTTTCAGCGATTGTCTTTTGAATGAAAAACCGTTCCCTTTTTCGCCCGCCCAGGATTTGGCGACGATGCGAATCGTGGCGGGAGTAATGGATAACGGATAATGGATAATGCGGACTGATAATTCTGGTGTTTTCGAAAGTTTTGTTCAAACGGACGAAACACAGATTCAAATATTATCCATTATCAATTAAAAAATTACCCACTAAAAAAACTATGCCTTTAACATTTTACACCTGCACCAACTGCGGCTACTGGCAGCAGTATTTTGCCGCGCCGCCGAACTGTCCGGTTTGCTCGGATGTCAGAAACGCGCTGCCGGAAAACGGTTGGGAATTCGTTTCGGCGGCTGAAATGGAAGAGCGCGAACGGCGCGGCGAGGTGAAATGTAACTGGCGCGAAATTGACGCGGGAATCTGGATGTTTTCCAACGAAACGCCGCTCGGCATCGGATCAAGCGGTTATTTGATCGTGCGCGAAACCGGAAATATCGCGTTTGAATCGCCCGGCTGGTGGACGCGCGATGCCTTGGAATTTGTAGATTCGCTTGGCGGAATCCGGTTTATGTCGTCTTCGCATCCGCACGGTTTCGGCGCGATCTGGCAGTTGGAAGATGATTTCCCGGACGCGACCATCGCTTTTCAGCGCGAAGCCGTCCAGTTTACGAAAGCCCTGCGCGTCAATTTCGTTTTCGACGACGTGCTGGCGATTGACGAAGCCGCGACACTCTATCACGTCGGCGGGCATTACGAAGGTCAGTCGGTTTTATATTACGAGCCGGGCGAGATTTTATTCTGCGGCGACGCGCTGAAGTTTGATCTGGATGCGAACGGGAAAACCGTCGCCGTCAGTTGCCACAAAGCGTTTCATAAACAGATTCCGTTAAGCAAAAAAGAGATCGAAAACTATCTGCAGGTGATCGGCAATTTAAATTTTCGCCAAGCCTGCACGCCTTTTGAACACTGCGCCGACGCAACGAATGCCGATGCCGTGCGGCTTTTCACCGAACAATTGGCGAGTCACCGCACATCGGCGATTCCGATTTCGCTGGTTCGCAGTTCAAGCCAATAAACGGCGTAAAATTTTTATGAGTGCAGCAAAAGACGAAAAATATCTGTCAGAGATTTTAGAAAAATTCAGAGCGAGCGTTCCTTTGCGCGAGGTTTACGAATTTTCGACGACACCGCTCGACCGTTTGGGAATTCCGCTGTGGTGCGTCGCTTTGTGGACGGAAACCGGCGTTTATTATGACGGTTTTGGTTACGGCGCGGGCGAGATGCGGGCGCGTTTGGGCGCGTGGGGCGAGATTTTGGAAAGCTATTTTGCGAGCGAATCCATAAAAAATATGCCGCGCCTCGTCGCCTCTTTCAACGAGTTAAAAGCGCGGAATCGAAACGCGATTGAGCCGCCGAAACTTTGCCTGAACGCCGGATGCGTCTATTCGCCAAATATCAAACTGCACTGGATTGAGGTGAATAATTTTTCGGGGAAAGGCGGCGGCAAAACTTTGGTTCCGCTCGAATCCGTCGCGGTTTGTCCGGCACACGCGGCGGAAATCGCGGCGAAAGATTTATTGTTTCGCCCGATTACCAACGGACTCGGCGCGGGCGCGAGTTTGGCGCAAGCCGTCGCGCACGGCGCACTCGAAACCGTCCAGCGCGACGGCAACTGCCTTACTTTTCGGGCGATGGACATCGGGCAGCGTATTGAACTCGACACGGTAAAATCGGCTGAAACACGCGAACTGCTTGATTATTTAGACGCAAGCGGTATCGAGATTATTCCGAAATTGGCGGGCATCGTCGCCGATATTCCCGTTATTTACGTCGTCGGTTACGACCGCGATTTAAGCCGCGCCGAATTTCCGATGCAGATTTCCGCCTGTGGCGAAGCGGCGCATCCCGACCGCGAAATTGCGCTGGCAAAAGCGTTGCGCGAATACGTTTCGGGACGCGCCCGCAAACATTTTATGCACGGAACTTTGGACAAATTAGCCCGCGTCGCGCCCGCCGGATACGTCGCCAAAATGACTGCCGACGACATTGGCGAGCAGGAGAACCGCGCACTGCAAGCCGTCACGGAATGGGCGACTTCGACGGGCGCAGAGATTTTCCGCCGCATCGAAAAACCGATTTTAGAGGTGCGCTCGACAATCAAATTTTCCGAACTGCCGACGGCTGAATTTGCCGATAATGATTGGGACTCCGTTTTAAAATATCTGCAAACGAAATTCGCCGAACACCTCCACACGGAAATTTTATACGCCGATTTCTCGGAACTCGCGCCCGAAGGCGTTCACGTCGTCCGCTCGATAGTTCCCGGAATGGAAGGCGAAACGATGAGTTACGGGCGCATCGGGCGGCGCAATCTGGAAAGATTATTGGAAAGACGGCGAACCGACAAGCGCGTCGGAAAGTTCGTCGGATTCGGCGGCGACGCAAAACCGGCAAGCGCACTGCCGATTTATTTAACCGCAACCGATGCCGCCAAATTCCCGGATGCGTGGCTTGATCCAAAGGCGATTGCCGAACAAGTCGGCGAATTTTACGCCCTTTACCGCGAACCGGAAAGTTTCGCCGTCGGGCGCGTTTTGCGCGAGCGCAAACAGCGCAGCAAAGGTTATTCAGGTTGAGATTTTAGTAATTTTCGTGTCCGATACTTAAGTTGAAAGTTAGGTTAAAGCGGTTTAATTTCTGAGTCCAAACTTCAGTTTGCAGTTTTCGCCGCGCTTCGCTGGCGAAAGAGATGGACTCTGAACGAAGAGCAGTGCGCCGCCAAAATGGTTTGTCAAAATTGCGGGGAAATGAACAAGGGAAGGAAAAATTATGCAGTTACGATACGCTTATAATACGAACGGCGCGGCGAATCATCGGCTGGACGACGCGCTCGAATTGATTGCCGATAACGGCTACGACGGCGTGGCTCTGACGCTCGATCATCACCATTTCGACCCGTTTGAAACTGATTTCGGGCGACGCGCCGAGATATTAAACGACAAATTGGAAAAATTAAATCTCGGTTTGGTCATCGAAACGGGCGCACGATTTCTGCTTGATCCGCGCCGAAAACACAGCCCGACACTGCTTTCGCCATTTTCGGAAGGCAGACAAAAGCGCGTCGAATTCTTGAAATTGGCGATTGATTTGGCGGCGGTTACCCGCGCCGAAGCCGTCTCGTTTTGGGCGGGCGTGCCGGGAGCGGAGGTTTCAATCGAACGGGCGCACGAATTTCTGCGCGACGGTTTGCGGCAAATTTCCGAACACGCCGAAAGCCGAAATGTTTGTCTCGCCTTTGAGCCGGAGCCGGGAATGCTGATCGAAACCGTCGCCGATTATAAAACATTAAAACGCGATTTTCCGCAGTTGAAACTCGCGCTCGACACCGGGCATTGTTTGGCAAGCGACGAGTGCGAACCCGAAAACGCCGTCCGGGAAATGCGTGAAGACATCGGAACCGTCGCCGTCGAAGATATGCGGCGCGGCGTTCACGAACATCTGTTTTTCGGCGAAGGCGAGATGAATATGCCGAATGTTTTGCAGGCTCTGCACGAAATCAAATATGAAAAACTCGTTTGCGTCGAGCTTTCGCGCCACTCGCACTGCGCCGATAAAATCATTCCGGCGGCAATCGAATTTTTGCGAAAAACCGAACGCGAATTAAACTTGCAAACCAAAGAGTTTGCCGTCTAATGCTTAGTCACCAAGGTTTTTAAAGTTTTGAGTTCACGCTTTCAGCGTGTAAGTGCGCCAGCGAAGCGCGGCGCGGACAAACTAAAGTTTGAACTCAGAACGAAGACGGAAATTTGTTGATCTAAATTAAGGTTACAAAACAGATAGTCTGATGGAAATCCAATATCCAATATCCAAAATTCAAAATCGAATGCGCGTTTGTTTTATTTCGCGCCGCTTCTTCCCAACCGTTTCGGGAATGAGCGTTTACGCCGCGAATCTGCTGCGCGAGTTGGTGAAAAACGGCGTTGAGGTGACGCTCGTTTCGCAGTATCGCTCCGATGAATTAGGAAAAAAGGTTTACGGCGGCGGCGCACCGCCTGAAGTTGACGGCGTGAAAGTGATCGGTCTCGAACTGGTCGGCGAACAGAACGACGGCGATTTTGAAACGGATATTAAAAGAATCGTCGAAACTGTCAAACGCGAACACGCCGAAAAACCGTTTGATATTCTGCACGCGCAATACGGTTATCCGACGGGTTTTGCGGCTTTGCAGGCGAGTAAGATTTTGAACGTCCCGAACATTATTTCGATTCAGGGCGGCGACGGGCATTGGGTCGGAGTCGGCTGCTGTGAAACTCATCGGGACGCGATGCGGATTGTTTTGGAAAACGCCAACGAAATCCTGATCGGTTCGCGCTCGTTCGCGGCGGAGGTCGAAGAAAATCATCGAACGGATGTTTCCCGTTTTACGATTGTGCCGGGCGCGGTTGACACGAATCGTTTTACGCAGCGCACTGATTGGCAAGCCGGAAAGTTTATTGACAAACGGCAGCCGGTTCTGCTGTATCACGGGCGCGTTGACCGGCGCAAAGGCGCGCTCGATTTAGTCGAAGCGTTCGCCGAACTATTAAAAGAAATTGAGGCGAAACCGCAGTTGATTTATTCGGGAATCGGACCCGACTCGGAAGCGGTTAAAACGCGCGTCGCCGAATTGAATATAACGCGCAATGTACAAATAATCGGTTACGCCGATTACGAAAAGGTGCCGGAAATTTACCGCCGCGCCGATGTCTTCGTCTCGCCGACTTACGCCGAAGGTTTTTCCAATACGATTTTAGAAGCGATGGCGACGGGTTTGGCAATCGTTTCGACGAACGCGGTCGGCGTGGTTGATTGTTTGCGAAACGGCGAAAACGGGTTGCTCGTCGCGCCGGGCGATGTCGCCGAACTGAAAAACGCGTTGCGGGAGATTTTGACGAATCACGAACTCCGAAAATATCTGGCGCGAAACGCTTTGGAAGAGTGCCGCAATATCTATTCGTGGGAAAAAATCGGACGGCAAATTGTCGGCATTTATGAGCGCGTGAAGCATCAAAAACCTGCAAACGATTGGCAATTTACCACCGAAATTGACGATTGCCGTTACCGCCAAGCACCGCATCTTTTATAAATTATGAAAACTGCCCTGTTTATCTCGCCGCATCTCGACGACGTTGTTTTCTCCTGTGGCGGGACGCTGGCGCGGCTGGCGGCTGACAATTGGCGGACGATTCTCTGCACCGTTTTCACCAAATCCGTGCCGCGCCCGCAAGGTTTCGCCCTCGCCTGCCAACTCGACAAAGGCTTGCCGCCGGAAATTGATTACATGAAATTGCGCCGCGCCGAAGATTGTCAGGCGGCGAGAATTCTCAACGCGGGCGAAGTTTTGCATCTGAATTTCGCCGAAGCTCCGCATCGCGGCTACGAGAGCGCGGCGGAACTATTCGCCGAAATCAAAAGCGGGGACGACGTTTGGCACGGCATCGCCGAATATCTCGCTTTGCTCAATGATATTCACCAGCCCGATTTGATTTTCGCGCCGCAGGGTTTGGGCAATCATGTTGACCACCGCCAAACCATCCGCGCTGCTCTCGAATTTTCGGCGGCGGAAAAAATATGCTGGTATCGAGACACGCCATATTCGATTCGCCAGCCGAACGCTTCGCCCGCCGATTTGCCGGGCAATAATCGTCTGGAAATGCCGCTCGATATTGCGTCGTTTCTTGAGCGCAAAATTGCCGCCTGCGCCGCTTACGCCAGCCAGATAAATTTTCAATTCGGCGGCGCGGATCAGTTGAAAACCGGCTTAGAAAAATTTCATCGCTCGGAGGCGGAGCGCGTCAATGGCGGTTTTTCGGCGGCGGAGGTTTTTCTTGCCTCATTTTCCCATTCAAATTTTTTAGCCGAAGGCGCGGGTTCGAGACCGAATATCGAACTCGCGCCTAATCTAACACTTCGTTAAAATCTCCGGTTTATTGAATTTTTTAGATCGTGTTTAAAAATTCATTTGGCAGCGAGTAAACGGCCTAATTTTACATTCGACATTCGACATTTTTATCCGGTAAAAATTTAGAATGAAGAATGTCAAATGTAGAATTGCCGATCTTTTTCGAGTTTCCAAACACGCTTTTAAATAAGTCGGAATTAACCGCAGATAAACGCCGAGGAACGCAGATTTTATTTGTTTTACCTGCGTTCCTCGGCGTTTGATTGTTTCCAACCTTGATTTGTGAAAAGGTTTATTTGACGTTGGCAGAAATTCCGTCGGCAGCTCCGTCAGTCGTCCAAATCTGCGGCGTTTCCAAAACCTCGGCATCTTTGACGGTTTCCAGAGCAATCTGCAAAACTTCGTCAATCGTATCAACCGTGTGAATAGTCAAATCGCCGCGCACTTCTTCGGGAATATCCGCCAAATCCTTTTCGTTATCTTTCGAGACGATAATGGTTTTCAACCCGAAACGATGCGCGGCGAGCAGTTTTTCTTTCAAGCCGCCGATGGGCAGAACCTTGCCGCGCAAAGTTATTTCGCCGGTCATCGCCACGTCGTGCCGCGCCGGTTTGCCAGTTAGAACCGACACCATCGCCGTCGCCAGCGTGATTCCGGCGGAAGGTCCGTCCTTTGGAATCGCGCCTTCGGGAACGTGAATGTGCAAATCTTTTTTGTAAAAATCCTTCTCGTCAATACCGAATTTTTCGGCGCGGGTTTTGATGCAGGTCAGGGCGGCATAAGCCGATTCCTGCATTACCTCGCCGAGTTTGCCGGTTAATTTAACCGCGCCGCGCCCTTTTACCAAGGTTGCTTCGACTTGCAGAACTTCGCCGCCGACTTCCGTCCACGCCAAGCCGTTGACTAAACCAATTTCCGATTTTCGGGCGATGTCCTGCTTGCGGAAACGAATTGTTCCGAGCAGCTCCCGAACCTTTTCCGCGTCAATAAGTTCTTTGAAATCTTCGGCTTTGGCGGCGGCGACGAATTTGCGGGCGACTTTTCTCAAACACGAACTGACTTCCCTTTCGAGATTTCTGACACCGGCTTCCCGCGTGTAATGGCGGATAACTTCGAGAACGCCGTCGTCGGTAAATTTCACGCGCTCGACATCCATTCCGTTGCCTTCCGCCTGTTTCGGAATCAGATGGCGCACCGCGATCTGCGCTTTTTCGCGTTCGGTATAGCCCGACAGATTCAGGATTTCCAGACGATCCTGGAGCGCGGGCGGAATCGTGTGCAGGACGTTCGCCGTCGCAATAAAAAACACCTGCGATAAATCATAATCAACATCCAGATAATGATCGCGGAACGTCGAATTTTGTTCCGGGTCGAGGACTTCAAGCAGTGCCGCCGACGGATCGCCGCGAAAATCTTTGCCAAGTTTATCAACTTCGTCCAATAAAATTACCGGATTGATCGTTCCGGCGCGTTTCATCAATTGGACGATTTGACCGGGCAAAGCTCCGATGTAAGTTCGCCGATGACCGCGAATTTCGGCTTCGTCGTGAACGCCGCCGAGCGACAGACGGACGAACTTTCTGCCCGTCGCGTTGGCGATTGATTTACCCAAACTCGTTTTGCCGACTCCGGGTGCGCCGACGAAACACAAAATCGTTCCCTTCGGATTTTTCACCAATTGCCGAACCGCTAAGTATTCCAGAATGCGTTCCTTGATCTTTTCCAACCCGTAATGATCTTCGTTCAGAACGCGCTCGGCTTCGGTCAAATCGTTGATTTCTTCGGATGAATTTTTCCAGGGAACATTGATCAGCCAATCGAGATAAGTGCGTGAAACCGTGCTTTCGGCGGACATCGGCGGCATCGCTTCGAGTCGCGCAAACTCCTGTAAAGCCTTGTCTTTGGCTTCTTCGGTCATTCCGGCTTCCTCGATTTTTTTCTTCAGCTCTTCGAGTTCCGCCTTGTCGTCTTTGCGTCCGAGTTCCTTGTGAATAGACTTGATTTGCTCGTTCAGATAATACTCGCGCTGATGTTTGTCCATCTGTTTTTTCGTGCGCGTGTGAACTGTGCGGTCGAGTTGTTTTTTCTCGATTTCCTGTTCGAGAATTTCGGTTAATTTCTCCAGCCGTTCCTGCACCGAGAAAGTTTCGAGCAATTGTTGTTTTTCTTCGACCGGAATTCGCAGATGCGAACTCATCGCGTCGGCGATTTGCGCGGCGGAAATTCCCCGCAGCGAAGCGTGTAAAGCGTCGGTGTAGGCATCCGGGGAGACGCGTAGAAACTGCTCGACCAGACTGCTGATTTTTTGCAGCAGTCCGTCGGTGCGATAACCCGATTCGTCAACCGATTTAACGGGTTTGACGAGCGCGTAAAACATTCCGTCCGCGTCCTGCTCGAACCGCACGGCTTGCCCGCGTTCGCGCCCTTCGACGACGACTTTGATTTGTCCGTTGTCCTGTTTCTGCGCCTGTAAAATTCTCCCCAAAGTTCCGACCATATAAATCTGGTCAGGATTCGGTTCGTCAATCGTCGCGTCGTGCTGGGTGGCGAGAAAGATGTTGCGCTCGCTCGTCATAGCCTGTTCGAGAGCGCGCACACTGCTCGGACGACCGATCTTAAAAGCCACTTTGGTAAATGGGAAAATGACGACATCGCGGATTGGAACCATCGGAAATCGCTGCACATCCGACGGCATCTGATCTGTAAATTCTTGCATAAATCTTGTAAAACCTGTTTGTGAATCTGTTCTTTGTTTAGATATATGATTATTAGTTCCGAGATTCTGATTTTAGCTCATTTAAATTTGTTTTCGCTAGTTTTGATCGGGCGGTTTCAGGAATAAAGCGAAAAAAAAGACAAAAAAAATAGGAAGCGAATTTGCTTAGGATTCGCTTCCGTTCAATCAAAGGAGAAAAACTGTGAAGTTATGAGGTGAAAATTAAAAAATCAGGCTAACTTTGCAACGTGTCCCGTCAAGCGCGATTTATAACGGGCGGCGGTGTTTTTGTGCAAAATTCCTTTGTTAACCGCTTTGTCAATTGACGAGACGGTCGGATTCAATAATTCCTGACCCAGATTTTTATCGCCGGCGGTCAACGCCGAGCGCAGTTTTTTGATTTGGGTTCGCAGATTGCTTTTGTTGCTGCGATTGACATCGCGGCGTTTTTCCGTTTGCCGGACGCGCTTTTTGGCTGATTTATGATTTGGCATTTAACAAGTTCTCCGTTTTACACGAGTATAAAATTTTCTCCTTGAAGGAAACTATAAAGTATAATTTCTCAAAAAAAAGTTGTCAAGCGCAATGGTTTCAGTAATCGAATTTTGAAGCGAACGAGTGCATTATGTCCACCAGCAGCACGACAATCGGCGGGTAAAACACGAATTCCGGTTTGAGCGATGAAGCGACAAACATCGTTATCGTCGGCGTTAAGTGCGATTCGAGCAGGTTTCCGACGAGCAACCCGACACCCAGACTCGCGCCGACTCCGACGATTAAAAAACAGGCGGCGGTAAAGCGCGTGTAAGGTTTATTATTTTTGGCGACGGGTTCCTCGAAAATCGAATCGGGCAGATTTTCGTCGCGGTAAGTATAGCGTTCAAACCCGCTTTTCAGACGTTTGACGAGATGCACCAGCCCGACGAGAAACAGGGAAAACAAAATAACTTTCCCGACGATCCGCGAGTTCGTCCAGAACATCGGCTTGAAAATTCCGACGCAAAAAACCGAAACAAACAGGGCGACGGTCGGGAAAATCACTTTCTGCAAAGCCATCGTCTCTTTGCGTTCGTCAGCGATCATCCGGTCAATAATTTCGTTGTAACGGCGTTCGTAAGCCCTTTGCCGCCAGCGGCGGGCGTGGGCGTTTTCCGACGAAAAAACCGAACCATCGCCGGAGACATCTCGATATTGCGCGTTGAGAAGTTTGCGGTCGTAAGCGGCGCGCGCCTGTGGGCTGCCCAAAACTTCGTAGGCTTTGGCGATTTTCGCAAACTCGCCCGCTGCGTCCGGCGTGTCGGTTTTGTTTACGTCAGGGTGAATTTTTCTGGCGAGGCGGCGATACGCCGATTTTATCTCGGCGTTAGTCGCTTTCGATGAAACTTTCAGAATTTCGTAGTAACTCGCCATCGTCTGCACAAAGTCGAAATCGAAGCAATCGGGCGGTGTCGGAATTACCGCGTCCGCCGTTTCCAGCAGAAAAATTATATCACAGGGAATTTTCGATTTTAAAGAGGGTTTGCAGCATCGAGAAGTGACAGAATTAAATGAGATATGAGATATGAGAAGTGCTTTGTAATGTAAGTTTTTGACGATCAAATTTCCTGCTTCGTCGAGAGTCCAAGCTTTAGTTTGAACTCTCGACGAAGAGCGAATTTTCATAACCTGGATTACAAAGCACCGGCGATTAAATTCTCATTGCTCATTTAATTAAGGTCGTCAATTTGCAGGCTGATCGGACTGGCACCCGCGATTTTTACCGCGTCCACGATTTTGACGACGCTTCCGTAATCTAGGCGGCGCGGTGCTTTAATAAAAATAGTTTTCTGTATTTTTTCGGTTTCCGACAAATCATTTCGCGCCGCTTTGTCCCGGGCGTAAGCGTGATTTTCTGTGCGCTCGCGGAAAATTTCGGCGAGTCGCGCGGTAAGTTTTTCGGAATTTTGGACGCTGCCGACCTCGTTTTCCGTGTTCAAACGCAACGTCGAATCGGCGTTTATCGTCACGATTAAAACATCGGGGGACGGCGCGGCAACGCTGTCAATTTTTGGTTCGCCCGGAATTTCAGCTTTGAAATCGGTCGGTTTGACTGGCGAAACGATCATAAAAATTATCAGCAGTACGAGCAGCACGTCAATCAAAGGCGTGACGTTGATACTTGGTTTATTGTCCATTGAATTTTTCTCCTTAAAACGGTTTTACTCGAAATTAGACACCGCTGAAAAGAAAAAGTTCCCGCCATCGTTTATTTTAATTCTCCGTTGATCGCTTTTAACAAAGCCTTCGCCTTAAGCAGCGTTTCTTCGTATTCGTCTTCGGGAACGCTGTCAATCGTGATGCCGCCGCCGACGTTGAAAATCGCCTCTCGATTTCTGATCACCATCGTCCGAATCGCCACGTTCAAATCGAGAGGCGAGAGGCGAGAGGCGAGTGCTTTAGAATCTGAAACCTGAAACCTGAAACCTGAAACCTGAAACGTAGAATCTGGAATCGAATAGCCGATGGCTCCCATCGAAAGCCCGCGCGGAGCGGTTTCGAGTTCGTCAATAATCCGCATCGTGCTGATTTTCGGTGCGCCGGTGATCGAACCGCACGGGAAAACGGCTTTTAGAATGTCGGAAAATTTGACGTTTTCGCGCAGCTCGCCTTTGATGGTCGAAACGAGGTGAAAGAGCGTCGGATGCGTTTCCAGTTCGCAGAGTTTTTCGACGAAAATCGAACCGAATTTACAGATTCTTCCCAAATCGTTTCGCAGAAGGTCAACGATCATCACGTTTTCGGCGCGGTCTTTTTCGGAGTTCAGCAAGTCGTTTTTCAACGACCGATCTTCCGCCGCCGTTTCGCCGCGCGGTCGCGTTCCTTTAATCGGACTCGCCGAAATAGTTGAACTTTGAACCTTGAACTTTGAACTTTGAACATTAAAAAATCTCTCCGGCGATGCCGAAATTACGCAGTCGTTTTCACGCCGGATAAAAGCCGCGAACGCCGCCGGATGCGCGTTTCTTAGATTATTAAAAACTTGCCGGGGCGAAAGATTTTCCGGCAGACGGGCGTGAATCTGCTGCGTTAGATTCGTTTGATAAGTGTCGCCGCGTCGAATGTATTCCTGAATTTTTTCGATTGCCTCGATGTAGCTTCGGCGCGTGAAATTTGCGGAAACGAGCGATGGTTCCGGCGGATTATTCTCGATTACTCCGTCGCATTCGGATAAAAGTTTTTCAAGTTCGTCGAACCGTTTCGCGTTTCCCGTCAGACGAGTTTGCTTCGTGTGATAATCGTGAATTACCAAACAATCGAACGCGGCGAGAGTAACATCCGGTTCAGAAAATGTCGCAAATTCTTTCGGGCGCGGTTTGATTTTTTGCAGTTTCAAACCGAAGTCGTAAGAAATGGTAAATATGCAGGCGATGTCTTCACCGGAGATTTTACCGTCGAGAATTCCGAGCGTTTTTTCCGCCTCGCCGGTGATTTCCAAACTTTCCAGCGGGCGAATTCCGGCGATTAAAAGATGCGAGCCGAGATTGGACGCGCCGCCGCTGTCGAGCAGACAGACTGGTTCCCGTTTTGATAAATTAAGCAGAGCCGAAACTAATCGGTCGGCTGAAAATTCGATTTCTCGCATTTCGGTTAACCGCAAAGCATTTATTTAACCACAGATTAGCACGAACAAACGCCGGTGGTTTTCAAAATCAAAATCTTATTTTTCCAATCTCTGTTAATCTGTTTTCATCTGTGGTTAAATAAACCTCTTAAAAATTTATGGCTTCAAATTCGGTTAATAAAATAACTTTGGTTCGCGGACTCGGCTTAATCGCGGCGATTTCGATTATTTTAGGCAACGTCATCGGCACCGGCGTTTTTCTGAAGGCGCGGGTGATGACGTGCAACGTCGGCAGTCCGACCTGGGTAATTATCGCGTGGATTGCGGCGGGGATTTTGTCTTTGGCGGGCGCGTTGACTTACGCCGAACTGTCGGCGATGAAGCCGGAGGCGGGCGGCGAATACGTTTTTCTGCGCGACGGTTACGGGCGCATCTGGAGTTTTCTCTACGGCTGGATGCAGATTTTTATTGGGAAAACCGGCTCGCAAGCCGCCGTCGCCGTCACCTTCGCCATCGGTTTGAACGACTTTCTCGACGGGACTCTGAAGCAGACTTTAATCAAACAGGACGTTTTCGGACATTCGTTTGAACTGACTTCGCTGCAAATTATCGCCGTGATGATGATCGTCATTTTCACGACGATTAACTGCGCGTCGGTCGCTTTCGGCGGCAGAATTGCGACGGCTCTGACGTTCGTGAAAATCGCGCTGATCGCCTTTGTCGGCATCGGCGCGTTCGTCTGGGCGACGGGCGGAACTTTCGCGCATTTCTCTTTGACGGAATCCGGCGGCGCGTGTGAGGGCGTTGCCGATTCAGTCCGATTCGGGGCGGCGAATTATTCGTTTGCCGCCGGTTTCGGCGCGGCGATGCTCGGCGCACTCTGGGGTTACGACGGCTGGAATAATCTGACTTTAATCGCCGGCGAAGTCGAAAAGCCCGGACGAAATATCCCGCTGGCTCTGATCGGCGGCACGACTTTGATAATCGTGCTTTACGTTTTCGTCCATTTCGCTTATTTTTATGTGCTTGATCCGACGACGATTGCTTCGGTGTCAAAAGATTCGTCGGTCGCCAAAACGGTCGTTTCGAGCTTTTTCGGCGGCGATCTAAAATCGGTCGCCGTCGGTTTCGCGGTCGCGCTGTTTACGGTCGGGCTGATGCTTTCGTCCATCGGAACGCTGCACACCTCAATTTTAACCGGCGCGCGAGTTCCCTACGCGATGGCGCAGGACGGTTTGATGTTTGAAAGTCTGGGCAGATTGTCGAGCGGCACGCGCGTTCCGGTCGGGGCGTTGATCGTGCAGGGAATTTGGGCGTGCGTTCTGGCTCTGTCCGGTTCGTTCGACACTCTGACCGATTACGTTATTTTCGGCTCGTGGATTTTCTACGCTTTCGTCACCGCTTCGATTTTCGTGTTTCGCCGAAAATATCCCGACGCGGTGCGACCTTACAAAGCGTTCGGTTATCCGGTGGTGCCGATTTTATTCGTCATCGTGGCGGGCTGGCTTTTGACCAGCACGCTGATAAATAATCCGACGCAATCTTTCATCGGAATTTTCCTGATTGCCTTAGGCTTGCCCGTCTATTATTATTTGACGAGGAAAGAACGCTCGATTCAAAATGAGAAAATCGGAAATCGTGATTAAATCAAACTTTTAATCAACCGGCAGCGAAATAAATTTTTATGACAAAAGACAGAAGATTGGGAACCGACCGCCGCGCCGCCGAGCGTTTTCAGGTGAACATTGACATCGAATGGGAAGGACTTGTCGGCAGCAAAGGCGGGACGATCAGTGACTTTTCGCCGCACGGCTGTTTCATTTTATGCTCCGGCGAAGTCGAGGACGGCGAAACCGTCAAACTGTTTTTCCCGCTGACCGACGGCAGGAAAATTCAACTTTGGGGCGAAGTATCCAACCACGTTTTTGAAATCGGGTTTGCCATCAAATTCATCGAACTCTCCGAAGCCCAAGCCGAATTTCTCGAAGTTTTCGTGGACACTCTGCGGGACGATTAAAATTCCGGCGAATAAATTTTTGTGAAGTATCAGACCGATTCAGCTTGAAATCGTGCCGTAATGTCCAGCCGTTGGAGGCGGCTTTGATTACGGCACGATTTCGAGATTGATATTTTTCGTCGCCCAATCGCTGACCGCAAACGACACCGCGCCGCTGCGTTTCCCGGTCGAGGCTTGCCGCAAAAGCTGTTCGAGCGGCGAACCCGCGCCGCGTCCGCCGGTAATTGAACCTTGCGATAAAAGGCTGGCGGGAAATTCCTGTTTGGTCGCAATCACTTTCAGGGTTTCCACGCCCGCCGGTGAAACGTCCAAATCGTCAATCTTCAGTAGAATCTCTTTTTGAATCGTGCAGATCGTTCGTCCCGCCGGCAATTTTTCGCTCGCCGCCGAGCCTTCAATCGGATACAGCACTTTGATCGCGCCGCTCGTCGTCAGCGAATAAATATACAAATATAAATCACGCTCCGAAGCGTTCGTGATTTTTAGATAATACAAATCGCCCGGCTTGAATTGCTTCTTTTCGTCGTTCTCGGTTTTAACCGCCAGCGAGTTTTTCTCGGCGTTGCATTTCGTCAACTCTCGATTGATATTGGCTATCGAATCGAGCCGCACGAGTTCGACTTTTACATCGTCATTCAAATTCGAGCCGCCGCTGGTTAAATTTCGCAGATTTTCGATGCGGGCGTGTTTTTCGAGCGCGTCCGCCAGACATTTTCCGGCGTTCGCGTTGTCGGCGGAAAACCACAGATTGTAAAGCGGCATTTTGTCCGTTTTATTTATCAGGAAAAATCCCTGTTCCGCATCGGTCGGTTCAACCGCTTTACCGCCGACGAATTTTGTCTGCCGACACGAATCGTTCGCCTCGCCTTTGCCGCCGCTTTTCGTGATTTTCGAGAAATCCGGCTGCGCGTTGCCGAATTTGAAATCCCTGTAACTTCCGCGCGCGACCGCGACGTTCCAGTCAATCGGTTTTTCCGTCGAATTAGTCGAGTTCGCGCTGCGGCTGATTGAGCCGAGCAAATTCGGCGTTCTGACGATTTTCAGGAGCGCGCTGTCTTTCAACTTTTCCTCGATGTCGCTCAAGGTTTTCGGTTCGTTCGCGCCTTTGCCGCCCGCCGGAACATCGAGCGCGACGATTTGTTTGTCGTCTTTATTAAAGCTCGGTGAAACGATATTGACGGTCGCATCCGCCGGAATTTCTTTGGCGTTCGCGTCGGCGAGCGTCACTTCCGCCGTCGAGGTGAAATCGCCCGCCGCCGTGACGATGCCGCTGCCGATTTGCCGCCGCGTTTTGTCGCCCGCTTGGGTGGCGAAAACGGCAATCGCCGCGCCTTTGCCCGCGCCGACGATGGCACCGACCGCGAGATTTATTTGATTGACTTCGACTTCCTGATTTTCAAAAGTTTTTTTGACCTTTTGCGGCGCACCGACCATCGCCAGCTTAACCGAACCGCGCGTCGAACCCGCGCCGAAAACCTGCCGGTCAATATCGCCTTCGACCTGCGGCGTTTGGTTGAATTTGGAAACCGCCGGACGCATCAGATTGATAATTTCGCGGTAGGTCAAACCGGGATTTTGGCGCAGCAAATTGACGAAATTATACGTCAATGCGCCGTCCCATTGTTCCTGTTTGGTCGTCGCGTCGGTGAAAACGTCTTCCTGTGATTCCTGCGTCGGCAAACTGCCGGAAATCGTCACATAATCGGAGCTTGCGCCGACACCGAAGCCGTCGTTCAAAGTCGGATTGCCGCCGCGCGAATTATTTTTCACTTTAATGTCGCGCTCGACGCTTTTATTATGCGAATTGCCGTCGCGCGTGATCGAACCGGAATGACAACTATCGAACATAAACGTAATGTTCGTCGTGTATTGACTCAACTCTTTGTAGAATTCGCCGAATTCGTCGTCAATAATATCTTTGACCCCGTTTCTGTCCGAATCCTGCGCGACGATGGTTTCATCAAATCCGTCCGACTCGTCGCCGTTTAAATCAGGCAGTTTCGAGCCGTGTCCGCTGTAATAAAACACGACGTTCGCGCCTTGATCGCGCTCGCCCGCCGTCAATTTATTGGCGGTGAAATAATTTTTAGCGTTCTCGATCAGTTGTTTGCGAAAACCCTGCAAAATACCGTCGCGCGTCGCCTGCTCCGAACACAAAGTTTTCACATTGGAAGCCGCCGTCTGCTGCCCGCACGGATATTTATCGTTTGCCGCGCCCGCCGCTTCTTCCTTAAAACCGTAATCGGCGAGCAGGCTTTTCATCAATCCGACATCGTTATGCGTCCCGCGCAAATCACGGACGTTGACGTTGATGTCCTTAAACTTTTTATAGTGATTGATGCCGACGAGCAGCGCGAATTTCGGTGCTTCGGCTTTCGTCGCCGTTCGAGTTTGCAGATGTCCGTGCGGCGCGAAATAAGTTGCGCCGCCAAACATCAAAATTAACGTCGCCAAAATTCCGGTTCTCATAATACTTTTAAAGCTGATTTCGGTCAGCGAAAAAATCCATTGGAAAGCGTATCTGGAAATTCATCAATCGGGAGAAACCGGGAAAATTTTACATTCTTCATTCGACATTCTAAATTTTTGCTCGGTAAAAAATGTTTTTACGAAATAAAATGAAAAATGAAAAATGTCGAATGTAAAATTGTTCCCGCGTTCCGATTTTCAAACAATCGCTTAAAAACGGCGCGTTTCGATAAAGGAACGCGCCGTTTTTGCTCACCGTTTTCTTACGGATTCATCTTGAAGTAGATAAACTGGTTTGCGCCGCATTCGTAGGTTTTCGGTCCCCAGGTGTAATATGAGCCGTCGGTAAAATCGGCGCGGGCGTAAATCGTCGTCTGCCCCGGCGTGTAATAAAGCGTCGTTTCGCCGCCGCCCGACAAAAAGCCGCGATAGTTGCCGTTGACATACATTTTGACGCTGTAAGCCGTCCAGTTGTCGAGCTGCACTTCGCAGTCGTAAGCCGCGCCTTTGCCTTTGCCGCCGCCTTTCGCCGTCGGCAATCCCATCAGCGCGTCCATATCATTCAGCATTTCGCCCTGTTTGATATTCGGGTCGGTGTCGGAACCTTTGGAATTCGACATTCCCTTCGCGCCTTTGACCGTATCGCCGACCTGCTTTTTCTTTTTATTGTCTTTCGTCTGTTTCGCCTGCGCGAAAACATTTGAAGACATCAAAGGCGAACCCGCCAATACCAAACCCAACAAACACATCGCTATCATTAATTTTAATTTCATTGTTTTTTATTTCTCTCCTAAGTTTCCGTTTTGTTTTATTTTGCCCCTTTGTAAAATCGTCGGAATAGTTGCTGCTGCTTGACCGGACTATTAAATTTCGTGCCTTCGTTCAGAGTCCACGCTTGAGCGTGTTCTTCCGCCGCGCTTCGCTGGCGGAGGCAAACTGAAGTTTGGACTCTGAACGAGGAACGAAATTTAATTATCAAAATCAAGCGAACAGAGCATTACTCTCGAACAATTTTTCAAAGATTTTTTTGCGGGTTTATCTCTCCGATGCAGCCCGTCAAACTTGTTATGATTTTCACTTGCCGACTCGTTTCGGCGCGATCTTCGCTAAAGGTGTCGCCTGCACCGCCGCCGCCGCGTCGAGCATTCCGTAACCCCAGCTCGGATTCGGAACGGCTCCGACGCTGCCGCCTTTTTTCGCGGTTTTAATCAAAATTTGCCGGACTTGTTCGGCATCAAGCGTCGGATTTTTTTGCAGCATCAGCGCGATCACGCCCGCCGTAAACGGCGACGACGCGCTCGTGCCGTTCCAGGCGATATGCGTTCCGTCCGCCGTGACATAACTTTTGCCGAGACTCGCCGCCATACTTTCGCCTTCGCAGGTTTGGCTGTCGGGATTCGCCGTTGACGCGAGCGGCGAAATCGTATAATTGGCGGGCGCGGCGATGTCCGGTTTGTAAATGCCGTCAATCGTTCGCTTGCCGCCCGGACTTGAATAATCGGCGATGTCGCCCAGGTTAAAATTAAAGCGCGTTTCGCCGCCGACGGTGTTTTGCCAACTGCTCCGAAAATTATAGGCGGCGACCGTGATGACGTTCGCGGCGTTGCCCGGAGAACCGATCATTCCGGTTTTCGTCGTTCCCAAACCGAAATCAACGGCGCGAAAGTTCGGCGCATAAAAATCGAAACTGCCGTTTGTAACTTTCGCCGTCGCCCCGAATCCCCAAATCCGAAAGGCTCCCGGCGGCAAACTGATTGCCAGCGTGTCGTTCTTATCTCCGAATTTTGAATTGCTTAAAATTTGAATTAAATAGGCATCGAACCAATCGGGTTTGTTCACGCCGTCGGCGAGCGAATAGCGCAGTTCGCCGTCAGCTTTGAACAGCGAAAACGAAATCGGTTTGCCGTCTTTATCAACCAAAGCCGTCGCGCCGACCGGTTCGATAATCGCGCCCCATTCGTCTTTTGAATCGAAAACTCCAAGCAAAACCGTTCCGTCTTTTCCGGCGCGGTCAGCCGGAATCGTCACCGACAATGGACGACTCGAAATGTCGGCTTGCCCTTCGCGGCGCGGTCCGAATTGTCCGGCGGCGTGCATACTGTATTGCCCTTCGTTGCCCGCCGAAACGGTGAAAATCACGCCCGGAATGCCTTTGCCGGTCAGCGAATTCAAAAATGCTTCTTCCTGTTCGGTGCCGTTGTGCGCCGTGAAATGTCCGCCGAAACTTTGATTAACGACGACCGGACGCTTCAATTCTTTCGCCGTGTTGACGATCCATTGCGCGCCGAAAAGATAGGCATCAACGAAGCCGCCGCAGTCCGAAGCCTTGACGATTATCAAATCGGCTTCCGGCGCGACTCCGGCGAACGACGCGCCCGCCGCGCCGCCGTTGCCCGCCGCAGTTCCGGCGGTCGCCGTGCCGTGTCCCTGATTGTCAACCGAATTAACTTTGCCGTTTCCCTTGAGCGCGGCGTTAATTTGGGCGTTCGTGTAAATCGTTCCCGGCAGCGCGTCGCCGTCGGCGATTAAACTTGGCGGCGAAGTCCCGACTTTGCCGCCCGACTGCGCGAATGAATCGTCGAATAAATCCCAGATGGCGACGATGCGCGAAGTGCCGTCCGGCTTCAAAAAATCTTTGTGCCGCCAGTCAATTCCCGAATCAATCACGCCGACCAGAACATTTTTGCCGGTCATTCCGGCTTTATTAAATTCGTTGGCGAGCGGCGTTTTTTTCGGTGTCTTATTCGCGTTTGAAACCGGCGCGTCAACACCTTTCGAGTTCGCCGAACTCAGTATCGGCGGCGCGAGTTCTTTCGGTAAATCCGGTGCTTTCGCCGATTTCGTCGCCGCGATTTGGCTGACCGCTTTTTCGCCCGCGATTTTCGCCAGATTCAAAACCGAAGCCTCGCCGTAAACCGTATTTCCCTGCCGCATAAAAACTTTCATTCCGGCTTTTTTCAGCGCGGCGACATCGGAATTCGAGTTCGTCGTAACGGCGACGGCAACCATCGGATTGGCGTTTTCCGCATTTTTAATGCCGAAAACTTCATGCAACTGCTCGCCGCTAAATTTTATTTCAACCGGACTTCCGCTGCTGCCTTTGCCGCCGCTTCCGCGATACTGCGCGTAGAGCATCCGCAATTCGGGCGTGAGTTTTTCCGTTTCACTCGCCCCTTTCGAGCCGCCGCCGCGACCGAGCGCGACGTTCGGATATTTCGGCGGCGTAATCTGCGTTTGCTGGGCGGAAACAAACTGAAACTGCCCGCCCGACACGGCGAAAATTAAAATAAATGCGGTGGTTAATTTTATCGTCAGCTTCATTTTTCTCCTTGCTTCGCTCGAATTTCAGACGCGAATTTATGCAAAATCCGTCTTAGACTTCAAGTTATTTCCGAAGCAGTTTTTGGAAGTTAGGAAAATCAAATGCGTAACAAATATAATCTAAAAAAATACTTTTTGTCACTTCTAAAACGGCTCACATTCTCTAGTGCATAAAATTCTCGAAAGGTTACAGACTGCGAAAAATAATTTTGATTTGCGAATTACTGCCAGTTGCCGCTCAAAATAAACGGCGACCAGTAAAAAGGATGCGCGAACGGCGCGTTTTCGTCTTTCGTAAATTTCGGATAATCGTTCGCGCTCGCCCCAAAACGAACCGCGTCCGAGCGATGTTTTTCGGCATCCTGTGCGGGCTTGAATTTTCCGTTTATCAATTTGATTTGCGACTGCCGCAACGCTTCGGCTTTACCGATTTTCGGGTTGTCTTCGAGTTGGCGGTAAAATTCCGTCATCAAATCCCGCGTCGAATCATCCGCTACCGACCACAAGGTCGCCAAAACGGTTTTCGCGCCCTGATTCTGTGCCAGTGCGCCGAAGCCTTCGATTTCCACACCGCTCGAATTCGCACCCGAAGTCATCGCCGTATTGCACGCCGAAAGCGTCAGCAATTCGACTTTATCGAGCCGCGTTTTTTTCAGACTGATTAACGAAAACCGCCGTTCCGCGCTACCGCCGAGCAGTAAATAAGAATCGCTTTCGTCGCCGGCGTTCAATGAAAAATGCGAAGCGATGTGAACGACGGGAACTTTGCCGACGTTGTTTTCAAAATTAGCCAGCGTAAATTCGTCGTCGGGCAGCATCAATCCGCTGATGACTCCATTTTGTTTTCCGCCGAACGCCGCGCAGAAATCTTTTTTCTTCGGGTCGCTGACGACGCTGCACAATTCCTGCGGCACGGCGGCGAGCGCGTCAAAATTTGCCGTCGAACCGTCATCGTTTTTGACGCTTGCCGCTTTCGACACGCCCACGCCGAGCGCGAGCCATTTGGTGCGGTCGGTTGGTGTTTGCGCGTTTATTTTATCGCGGCTGGCAAGCGTTAAAACAGCGTTCGTGTAGCGTTCGGCGAGGTAGTTTTTCCCGTCCCACAAAGCCGCCATCGGCACATAACGCAAAGTTCCGTCCAAACTCCAAACTAGCGTGTCGGCTTTGATGCCGTCCAAATCTTTTTGCAGGGCAGCGGGAAACAGCACGTTAAAAAGTTTCCTCCCAAGCGGTCGCGGGTCAATCGCCGGATTTTTCACCGCATCACGAAATTCCGAAACCAATTTATTCAAATCGGCGGCTTTGATTTCGACCGTGTGCGCCCGCTGCGTATCGTTCGTCGTAACAATTAAATTCAGCCGGTCTTCGCCGACGATGGTTGAAATGATAACCGTGTGCGGTTCATTTAGTCGTCTCAAAATGCCCTGCGTATCCGATTCGACGACGGCAACACGATTATCATTCGTGCCGAATCGAACTTTTAAATCATTGAGAAATTTATCGAACACGATGACCGCCGCGTCGTGTTTTGCTTTGAGCGCGTCGTATTGTTTTTGGTCGGCGGCGGCAAGCGATTTGCCGGGCGGCAAATCATTATTTTTCTTTTCCAACACGCCGAATTCCGCCGCCGTTTGCGTAATCTCGTCAGCGTCTTTTTCATAATCTTCAAAGGCTTTCTTCTCGGCGGGCGAGAGCGAAATTTTTCCTTTCAAACCAGCAGCGACATCATCTGCGCGGCGCAGATAAGCGAAAAACTCTTCTTCCTTGAGCAAATCCAGCACGGCTTCCGCTTCGCTGATGCGTCCTTCGCCGATTAGCAAATCGGAAAGCTGACGATAAACCGTTTCTTTTGAACCGACAAAACTGCGTTGTAAACTTTTGTTCAGATTACGATTGCCGTTGCGGATTGACTGATAAACATTAACTGTCTGCTTGCCGTAAAAAATTGCCAGACGCGGCGACCCGCGCTTTTGCCAGAGCGTCATTATATTACCGAGCGCGTTGGCTTCTACTTCCTGATATTTTGTTTCACGCGCCAGCCTCACGCCTTTTTCCAGATATTCTAACGCTTTGTCGTATTCGCCCGAATCCCGGTAAAGCTCGCCGTAGCTGTCATATAAAAATGATTCCGGGCGGCGGTCTTTGACTTCGAGGTAAATTTTTAAGGCTTGGTCATATCGTTTGAGAGCCTCCGGGTAGTTTTTTAATTTGTAATAAACCAGTCCCAAATTATGCACGGCGTAGCCTTCGGCACGAGTTGATTTTATCGCGCGCGAAATTTCGATTGCCTGTTCAAGATTGCTTTTTGCTTCTTTGTAATTTTGTTTCTTGAAAAAATAGAAACCAATGTTGAGCAATGAAATTGATTCGACATATTGGTCTTTGTTTTTCTGCCTCAGTGCCAATGCTTTCCGGTTTGATTCAATTGCTTGATTATACTGCCCTAATTCACCATAAACATTTCCCAGATTTATCAAAGCCCTTTGTTCAAAATCTTCATCCTTGTTTTTCTGCGCTATTTCCAAAGTCTGCTGGTAATACCTAATGGCTTCGTCAAAGTTGCTTTGTGCCTGATAAATTAACCCTAACTGCATTACGGCACTAACTTCATCGCCCGGATTATTAAACGGCAACAGTATTTTCCGCCCCTGTTCAGTAAGATTTACGGCTTCGTCAAAACGATTGAAGTATAAAGAGGTATTGCCGAGATTTAGCAACATCAAACCTTCGCCCCGCTGATTCTTTGTTTTTATGTCCAAATCGCGCACTTGCCGGTAATAACCCGCCGCCTTTTCATAATCATCCTGCATCTGCGCCAAAGCACCGAGATTATTGAAAACCGCAGCTTTCATATCGTCGTCTTTTGAATCTTTGACCAAATCAAAGGCTTTTTCGAGACTTTGATTTGCTTCGGAATAGCGGTTTTGTAAAATGTAATTTCTGCCTATTTTAATTAAAGCGTCAGTTTGAAGCTCAATGTTTTTTGTGGTTTCAGCAATGATTAAAACCTGAAGAAAATAATCGTTGGCTATTTCGTATTTATGTTTTGCCGCAAAAACATCTCCGAGCCTGTTGAGTGCTTCGGTTTCGCCTTCGACATTTTTCGCATCGCGCCGCAGTTTAAACGCTTCCTCAAAACTGCCGACTGCCTTTTCGGTATCGTTTAATTTACTGAAACAATCGCCGGTATCAATCAGCAAATCGGCTGTTTCTTTCTTATCCTGCGCTATCCGGTGAATTGACAAGACTTCATCATAAAATTTCAAAGCCGCCGCATATTCTTGTCGGTCATAGTAAATATTACCCATAGTTCGGCTTAGTGCCGCAATTTTTGCAGTATTGTTTAGTTCCCGGTAAATCTCGACGGCTTTTAAATAATTTTCGAGCCGTTTCTTCTGGTCTTTTAGATTTTCATAAGTTATTCCCAGATCATTCAGGATCCCCGCTTCGAGCGTCCGGTTTTTGGTTTCCTGGTATCCTTTCAATGCCAACAAATAAAATTTTGCGGCTGATTCATATTTTTTTTGTCTGTCAAGTGCGAATCCGATATTGTGCAATACCGAAATTTCATTTTCACGGTCATTCAGTTTTTGATAAACCGTCCGAACATTTTGATAATAAGTTTCTGCAAACTTAAAAAGTTTTTCATCGCGTAGTGTCTCAGCAATTTTATTAAGCGTATTGGCAAAATCCGCGAGCGACGTGCGAACCGTTTTATCATTTTCATCAAGCGTTAAATAAATTTCGCGGGCGGCATCAAATTTTGTCGAAGCGGTTTGAAATGATTCATTCGTTCCCTGTTTAATCAGTTTGATGCCCTCGTCGTGTAGCGCATCGGCTTCAGCAAGTTTTGCCTTCGTTTGCGCTTGTCCGAAAATCATCACAGCAACAGAGAAAATCATTAAGGTAACTACAAACATCCGCACAACGTAGAAGTTGTTGAATTTTAGAAGTTTTGACATATTTTTAGATTCAATAAAAAAAGCTACCGCCAATTGCCGATTAAAACGAACGGCGACCAGTAGAACGGATGCGCGAACGGCGCGTTTTCGTCCCTTGTAAATTTCGGCATATTTTTCGCGCTCGCTCCGAAACGGACGGCTTCCGAACGATGACGTTCATCAATTTGGGCGGGCGTGTATTTGCCGTCGAGCAATTCCAACTGCGCCTGCCGGAGCGTTTCGGCTTTCGTCCAATTCTGATTTTCTTTCCGCAGACGGTAGAATTCGCCCATCAAAACGGCGGTGCTTTCGTCGGCGACCGACCAGAGAGTTGCCAGCACCGCTTTTGCGCCGCGCAGCTCGATGAATTGCGCCAAGGAGTCAACTTCTTTGCCGTTGTTTTCGGTTAGAGTTTGACTGTTTTCCAGACCGCCGAAACCCGTATTGCAGGCAGACAGCGTAACTAATTCGACATCGGTCAAAATCATCTCCGGCGAATCGGCAACGGCGGCGAGCGTCAACGCTTTGTTGTTTCCCAAAAGCAAAAACGAATCCGCCGTGTCGCTGCCCAAACGGAAATGCGTGGCGAAATGAACGACGTTATACTTGCGAATGCCGGCGGCGGTTTGCGTCAATTGGTCTTTGAGCGCGGCTTCGGTGAACGCCGTGTCGAGCAAACTGAACCCCGGCAGCGAATCGCCTTTGGAAGATTTATCGTCGCCCATTATCGCGGAAAGTTCTCTGGCGACGCTTTTCAATTCGTCGAACGAAAATTTTTGCGCCGTGTTCGCGTCGGTCACTTCGCTCGCTTTGGTGACACCCGCGCCGAGGATTTGCCAATTTTTGTTGACTTCGGCTTGCAGACTCTGGCGCGTCGTTGAGGTGACGATCACGTTTTGATATTTCTGCAAAAGATACTGTCTGCCGTCCCACAACGCGGCAATCGGAATGTAACGCAGCGTTCCGTCCAGGCTCCACAGCAGAGTTTTCGCGCCGCCCGCGTCCAAATCCTTTTCAATCGGCTTGATTAAAACGTCGTAGAGTTCCTTGCCGAGCAGTTTCGGGTCAATCGTCGGATTGAGCAACGCTTCCCGGAACGCGAAAATTTTACGATTCAAATCCGCCGCTTTAATTTCGGTTTTGCCGTCAATCTGCGTGTTCGAGGTGGTCAAAATTATTCGATAGCGGTCTTCGCCGACAATCGTCGAAAGCGCGACGGTTCCCGCGCCCCAACTTTTTAATTTTCCCTGCAAAGCGCGATCCTGTTCGATTTCCTTTTTCTTGTCTTTACCGAGTTCCGCCGCTAATTCCTTTTCCAGAAAAACGCGAAAAGCCGCGTTTGCGTCTTTCAGTTGCGCGGCGAGTTCGTCGTAACGCGCCTGCTCGCCGAAAGTCTCGCCCGCCGCCAGACGGCGTTTGACATCTTCGAGCCTGGCGAATTCCGCGCCGATTGCCGTAACTTTCGACGAGAAAAGATTGTATCTTTCGAGCGCGGATTTTTCGTCGGAGCGTAAATCGGCGCGTTTCGATAAATTCTCGATTTCTTTGGCATCGCGCCGGACGAAGCCGGACAATTCTTCTTCCTTGAGCATCGCCAAAACCTGCTGCGCTTCGGGCAATCTGCCTTCAGAAATTAAAGTTTCGGCTAATTGGCGATACGTCGGCTCGTTGTCTTTGACGAAATTCGTCTGAATTTCCTTATCGAATTTGCGAATCTCCGTGCGCGTCGCCTGCAAAATGTTGATGGACTGTTTGCCGTAAAAAATCGCCAACGGCTTTTGTCCGCGCCGGTTCCACGTTTTCATCAAACCGTCCAACGCCGCCGATTCTTCGTCGCGGGCGCGGGCGGTGCGCGAGAAAGTCAACGCTTTTTCAAACGTCGCGCCGGCTAAATCGAGTTTGTTCTGCGCCAGATAATCCAGTCCGAGTTCGACTAAAGCGCGGGCTTCAAATTTCGGGACGTGCGTTTTGGCGGCGAGTTCGACGGCGTTTGCGTGCCGTTCGACCGCCTTTTCAAACTCGCCTCGTTCGCGCCGGATCGTGCCGTAATAAGTGTCGGTGATCACCGAAAAACGATTGTCCTTAAACTCGTTCAGCATTGGCAGACATTCTTCAAAATAGGCGATGGCGGCATCGTATTCCTTGAGCCGCGTTTTGACCGCGCCCAAATTTGCCAGGGCTTTGGCGATGGCGCGGCGGTCTTTTAACTCGCGGCTGATGGCGTTGACCTTCTGAAAGTTTTCCTCCGCCTTTTTCAAACTTCCGAGCCATAAATAAATCACGCCGAGATTATTGACGGCGACGCGCTCGCCGTCGCGGTCTTTGGCTTTGACGAAAAAGGCTAACGCTTTTTCGTATAATCGGCTCGCTTCGTCGTAGTCGCCGGTTTCCGATTTAATCAAGCCGATGTTAATCGAATCGAAGGCTTCTTCCTGCTCGTTTTTTATTTGGCGGGCGATTTTCTGCGCGTCGAGATGATATTTGAGCGAAGTTTCATATTCGCCCGCATAACTGTTCGCCAAGCCCAGCCCGCGCAGAATATAAATTTCGCCCAAACGGTCAGAGCCTTCCCGGTTGATTTTCAAAGCCTGTTCATAAAACGGCAGCGCGACGGCGTTTTCCCCGTAAGCGACGTAAGTATCGCCGATCAGCATCAGATTTTTGCTTTCGTTCGCCGTGTTTTTCAAACGCTGGTTGATCTCCAAACTCTGCTCGAAATAATTGATGGCGGAAACCTGTTTCTCCAGCCGCGCCAGCGTCAAACCGATGTTGTAAAGCGTAATCGCTTCGTTTTCCTCTTCCTTTGACAGCCGGTAAAGCGGCAGTTGCTGCTGATAATAATCGAGTGCTTTTTCAAAGTCGGCGGCGGTAAAATAGTTCCCGGCAATCGCGCCGAGCATCTGACTTTCGCCGTCCGCGTCTTTTAATTCGCGCACGAGCGTTAGTTTACGCTCGTAATAAACGGTCGAATTTACATAATCCTTGAGATTGAAATAATTTTCGCCGACGTTTCCGAGCGCGTTTTTTTCGTTCGTTCGGTCTTTGGTTTCGCGCAAA
>JAYVKL010000028.1:0-21735 GCA_043768465.1 Pyrinomonadaceae bacterium | reverse complement strand
CCACGGCGAACTTGCCGCTTACGTCGCCGACGATTTCGAGTTAATCGCCAAATCTCTGCTCGCCGATTTCAGCGACGAATGGCTGAACGCTTTATTTTTGTCTTATCTGCACGGCGCATTTCCGCACACGAAAATCGCTCCCAAACGAAGCGGTTTAGAACTGATTTTAGAAACAGTTTCATTGCAGAAAATAGCCGCTTAGAATTTATGCTGAAATTTCACAACACTTTAACCAATCAACTCGAAGAATTTCATCCATTGAACGACAATGAAGTTCGGCTCTATATCTGCGGTCCGACGGTTTGGAGTTTCGCGCATATCGGCAATTTTCGGACATTTGTGTTCGGCGACATTCTGCGGCGTTATCTGAAATACAAAGGCTATAAGCTGACGCACGTTTTTAATTTGACCGATGTTGACGACCGGATTATCAACGAAGCGAAAAAGGCGGGCAAGACGATTGACGAATTTACCGCTCCGTTTATCGCGGCGTTCTGGGAAGATTTCGACGCTCTCGGACTTGAACGACCGGAAGTTACGCCAAGGGCGACGCGGCACGTCGCGGAGATGATTTCGATTATCGAAAAACTGCTGGAAAACGGACACGCTTACGAATCGGACGGCTCGATTTATTATCGTATTTCCGCGTTTCAAGATTACGGCAAGCTCTCGAAAATCAATTTCAAAGGCAATGTTTCCGGCGCGTCGGGCAGAGTTGACACCGATAAATACGACAAGGAGAACGCCAACGATTTCGCCGTTTGGAAATTGGTTGACGCTGACGAGCAAGCGGGTTGGGACGCTTCGTTCGGGCGCGGGCGACCGGGCTGGCACATCGAATGTTCGGCGATGGCGATGAAATATCTGGGCGAAACTTTCGATATTCACGCGGGCGGCGTTGATTTGAAATTTCCGCACCACGAAAACGAAATCGCCCAATCGGAAGGCGCGACCGGCGTAGTTTTCGCCCGCACCTGGCTGCATTCGGAACATCTAAAAGTCGAAGGCGAAACGATGTCGAAGACGACGAGAAATTATTACACTTTCCGCGATTTGCTCAAAAAAGGTTACACGGCGACGGCGATTCGATACTTGCTTTTGAGCGTTCCGTATCACAAACAATTGAACTTTACATTTGAAACTCTCGACGGCGCGGAACAGACGATTGCGCGGTTGCGTGATTTCAAAAAGCGTTTGCAGGAAGCCAAACTACCCGACGGCATCAACGCCGATTTACAGACGAAAGTGCGCGGATTGCTCGACGATTTTGAAGCGGCGATGGACGATAATTTGAACACTTCCGCCGCGCTCGCCGCGCTGCATAATCTCGTCCGCGAAGTGAATACGAAAGTCGCGCACGAAGTCGTCTGCACCGAAGACCGTTCTTTTATTCTGCACACGCTCGACCGATTCGACGCGGTTCTCGGCATTTTCGGCGAAGCGCGGGACGAAATTTTGGACGCGGAAGTTGAAGCGTTAATCGAAGACCGGCAGGCAGCCAGACGCAATCGAAACTTTGCGCGCTCCGATGAAATCCGCGATTTACTGAGCGAAAGGAAGATAATTTTGGAAGACACGAAAGACGGCGTAAGATGGAAACGGAGATAATTCTATGAAAGATTTCAAAGAGCAATGTCGCCGACAGCTTGAGAGAAGCGTCGAACAGCGAATCAAATACGGTTTTTTCCGGCAGTATAAACCCATTCTGGACGACGCGCCATATCGAGTTTTCGATACGATGAAGCAGTATCGGGAATGGGCAGATGAGAATTTGCCGCGCTATCTGGGTTTCAAAATCGTCGAACCGTCGGAAAATGAACCAACTTAACCGCAGTTATTTTCAACTTCGTCAAGCCGTCGAAGTAACCGAAGTTTTCAATAAATACGAAGTCGAGTTTATGTTTATCGGTAAAAGCGGCGCGATTCTGCTCGGTTATCCGGCGGCAACGCAGGACGTTGATTTGTTTCCCGAAAAAAGCGTCGAAAACGGCGAAAAATTAGTTAAAGCGTTGCGCGAGTTGGAGTTTGAAATAACCAATTCGATTGCCGAAAAAATTATCGGCGGCGTTGATTTCGTCCAACTCAAAACCGGACCGTTCGATCTGGATTTGGTTTTCGCTCCCGACGGCATCGAAAGTTACGCGGAAGCGAAAAAAAGAAGATTGATGATTGACGGTTTTCCGGTGGCGCATATCCGCGACATTATCGCCAGTAAAAAGGCTTCGGGGCGCGAAAAGGATTTGAATGACTTGCCGCTGCTTGAGGATTTTCAGGAAGAGTTTGAAAAGAAAATGCGCGGCGATTTGAAATCGGCTTCCGAACTCGCAATGGAAAAAGCAAAAAAACTCGGGTAAATTCCAGCGGCGAAAACGCGGCGATTACACTACTTTAAACCGACTTCAACAAAAATAATCACAAAATATGGCGGAACATTTAATCGAAATCGAAGCGGCGAAAACGGATTTGCTCGACTGCGCGGCGTATCTCGCCGAAAACATCAAAAGCGCGGACGGACACGCCGCCGCGATCCAGGAAATCGTGCCGCGCTACTTGGAAAAAGGCGCGGTTGATCTGGCGGCGGAACTCGCCAATACGGTTGACGATCCGTTCACGCGCGACCGGCTTTTGGTGCGCGTGGCGGAAAAATGCGCCGCTCTCGGCGATGACGAATATGCGTTTCAGTTGATCGAAGCCATCGAGGAAAACAGCACGCGGGACGAAGCGCGGGAGCGGATCGCCGCGCAGAAATCGGCGCAGGGCGATTACGCGAAGGCTTTCGAGATTGCGAACGGTCTGCCGCACGCCGATTACGCTTTCGCCGAAATCGCCGCCCGTCAAGCCGCCGGCGGCGATGAAGCGGCGGCTTTGAAAACGATTGAAAAGATCGAGTTTCCGAACGCGAAAATCGTCGCCCTGCAAAATCTCGCGCTGTTGAATTTACAGAAAAACGAGGCGGCGAAAGCCATCGAGATGCTCGATCACGCCGTTCGATCCGCCTCTGAAATTGAGTTTGCCGAGGAGAAAATTCGCGCCCTGCTGGAAGTCGGCAATCATTACCTCGAAGCCAAACAGAACGGCAAAGCAATCGAAATTTTCGATCAAGCCAAAACGTCCGCCGAAACTCTCGACAATGTGCATCGGGACTTGTTTCTGGGCGGCATCGCGCTCGGATTTCTGCAAGCCGGAAGTCTCGAACTCGCCGACCGAACGCTCGATTTAGTCGCCGACAACGTGCAGATGTCTTCGACTCTCGTCGGCTTTGCGCGGGAATTTTGGAAGCGCGATGAAAAGTCCGAGGCACTCGAAACTTTGGAAGAAGGCTATTCGATTTTGAAATCGCAGCGCGACCGCGAGGTGCGCGACAGCAAGGCGCGATTCGCAATTTGGGCGGCAATCGCCGTCGAGTTTGCGCGGTTTGAAAAGCCGGAACGAAGTCTTGAAATCGCGCAGGAAATCGCCGACGAAGGTTCGCAGACTTCCGCGCTTTCCAACATCGCGCAGGTTTGCGCCGCCGGTAATAACGACGATTTCGCCCAGCAAGCCGTTAACGCCATCGGCGACGACGCGCAAAAAATGCTCGCGCTGGTCGGCATCTCGGACGTGAAAAACAAATCAGGTGCGACGGAGGCGGCGGTTAAATTTCTGACGGAAGCCGAAACGCTCGCCGAAACGGTCGAACAACTCGCGCTGCGTTCCGCCGCGCTCAACGAACTGGCGCGGCGGTTTCACGATTTCGGCGACGCGGATAAAATGCGTGAACTCGTCATCAGAAACCTCGACACAATTTTCAATATCCGCGATGAAAGCAATCGCGCCGTCGCCTTGGCGCAGATGTCGGATTTTTATCGAGCGGGCGGAATTGAAATTATCGGCACGGAACGCGAAATGCTGCTCAGAATCATCGCCAAAAGTATCGGCTAAAAGCCTTTTCAAAATACAAAAAACCGCTTTCACCGTTCAGAGTCCAAACTTTAGTTTGTCCGCTTCCCTTGCCCGCGCATCGCTGGCGGGAAGAGACGCTCAAGCGTGGACTCTGAACGGTGAAGCGACTTTTCAGACGGCTTCCAGAAAAGATCGAATGACCCGCGTTCAGAATCCGAATTCCGATTTCAGACGGCTTCGGCGGCAATAAAAAGCCAACTGCAATCGGAACTCGGAACATCAAAACCGTCATCGAACGACTGCCGAAAATAAGATAAATCAACTGGAAAAGATATGGCGAAGCAATTAGAAAAAAAACACTCGCTGGCGACGCGCTGGCTGCATTGGATAAATTTCCCGCTGCTGACGTTGATGATTTGGAGCGGAATTTTGATTTATTGGGCGAACGCGATTTATAAAGTCGAGATTTTCGGCTATGAATTATTTAAGTTCTTTCCGGCGTGGTTCTACGAGATTTACAACATAGATTTTTGGGGTTACAGAATACCTGACTATTTGCCCGCTTGGTCTTATGAATGGTTGAGTATTCCGAAACGTCTCGCCGAAGGAATTTCACTGCATTTTTTCTTTATGTGGTTTTTCACCGTCAACGGCGTGATTTACGTTTCGTATCTGATCTTTTCGGGCGAATGGCGCGGAATGCTGCCGGTTCCGGGTTCGTTCAAACGCGCCGCCTTGGTGACTTTGCACGATTTGCACATCGTCAAAAAACTGCCGCCGCAGGGGAAATATAACGACGCGCAGCGCATCGCTTACACCGGAACGATTCTCCTTGGTGTCGCGGCGGTCGTGACCGGGTTGGCGATTTATAAACCGTTACAGTTGAGTTGGCTGACGAGCATTCTCGGCGGTTATGAATGGGCGCGTTGGGAACATTTTTGGATAATGATTGCGTTCGTGCTGTTTTTTGTCGTCCACGTCGGGCAGGTGATGCTCGCCGGTTGGGGAAATTTTCGCTCGATGGTCAACGGTTATGAAGCGGTCAACACCGACGGCTTGCCCGCGTCGGTCAGCGAAGCAGGAGCGAAAGTATGAGCATCGAAAATAAGGGAAAAGAGAAAGAAAAAGATTCGGCGGTTTTAGTCGAAAAAGTTCGTGAACTCGAAGCAGCGAAACGTGAAAATAATAACGACGACAAGGAAAATACGGCGCGAATTCTCAACGAACACCGCGATTTCACCGCGCCTTTGAGCGACGCGGAAGCGAAAAAGATGATGTCGAAACATTCGCGCCGTTCGTTTCTCGTTGGCGGCGCGGCGGCGATTGCGGGTTTGCTCGGTTATGGCTGGTTGCGAAGAGAGGAAAACTTTTATATTTTCCAAAAAGGTTTTCGATTTAACGAAGCGGTCAGTCAAAAGTTTTTCGGCAATAATGATCTCGCGCCGGAATTTCCTCTGAGTCGTGCCGGTGCGCGAAGCAACGGCGACATCGGTTTGGGCGAAGATTTCGAGGTTGCCGATTGGGATTTGCAGGTCGTCGGCGTGGCGAACGCGCCGAATTATCCGCAGTATTTCGACGACATTTCATTCGGCGGCGAAGACAACGCGCCGCGTTCGATGGACATGCCGCCCGCGCCGAACGTGCCGGTCGCCGGACTGCTGTTGAGTTTGGACGACATCAAATCGCTGCCGCGAGTCGAGATGACGACCGAATTGAAATGTATCGAAGGCTGGAGTCAAATCGTCAATTGGACGGGCGCGAAGTTTTCCGATTTCGCCGCCAAATTCGCGCCGCCGGAAAATACGAAATACGTTTCGTTGATAACGCCCGACCGAGGTTATTACGTCGGTTGGGATATGCCGAGCATTCTGCATCCGCAAACGCTGCTCGCTTACGAAATGAACGGCGCACCGCTTGAGCCGATTCACGGCGCACCGCTGCGGTTGGTGACGACGACGAAATACGGCATCAAACAAATCAAACGCATCGGACGCATCGAATTCACCGACGAACGCCCCGCCGATTATTGGGCGGAACAAGGTTACGATTGGTATTCGGGACATTGAAATCAATTACGAATTTCAGATTACGAATTACGAATGTTGGAACCGCTTTTTAAATTCGTAATTCGTAATCTGAAATTCGTAATTGATTCCTACCAAACGTCATTTATTAGTAAATCTTCATAAGAATCGCGTTTTCTAATCAATTCGACTTCGCCGCTGTCTTTTATCAAAACGATTGCCGGAAGCTGTCTGCCGTTATATTGAAACATTTGCGCGATGGAATACGCGCCGCAATTTAACAATGCTAAAACTTCATTCGGCTCGACATTTTCGGGCAGCAGACGATAATCCGGCAGACGATTTTGTCCTTCGATGTCAAAATAAACATCGCCGCCGTCGCACAACGGTCCGGCTAATTTATACGGCGTTTCGTGAACTTCACCGGCGCGATTGGCGGAAATCAGATGGTAATACCATTTGTAAGTTTCCATCGAGAGCAAAAGGTTGAAACCGGCATCGGTCAAAAGCCAGGAATCGGTCGAGAGTGGAGAGTGGAGAGTCGAGAGTCGAGAGCCGAAAGTCGAAAGTTGGGAATTTTCCGCGCTTTCTCTCGGCTCTCCACTCTCGACTCTCCACTCCTCCACCGGTCTTTCCTTGCGATTGCGAACGCTCGTCAGACAAATTCCAGCATCGGCGACGACGCTTCTGCCCGGTTCTAAAAGCAGTTCGATATTTTCCAGAAGATGTTCGGCGTTGTTTGATTCGGCGGCGGCTTTTTTGACGATTTTCCACGCCGCGCCGAGAACTTCCGACGGTTCGAGCGTCGCGCTGAAAAGTTCGCGCTGCTGTTCGGGGAAATCTCCGGCGTTCGATTCGTCGCGCAGGTAATTGACGGGAAAACCGCCGCCGAGATTCAGATGTGACAGGCGGTGTCCGGTTTCCTGATAAATTTGCCGAAGATTTTCAAACAGCGTTTTGAACGCCTCGCTATAAGGCGCGGCTTTCGGATTTTGCGAGCCGATATGCAGGTGAATTCCGCACAAATTTAAAAACTCGTCGTTCGGTTTCCAACGCCGGAACGCCGTTAAAGCCTCGTTCGGCATCATTCCGAATTTTGAAGTTAGCAATGCAGTTTGCAAACCGTGCAAAGTATCGCTTTCGATTTCGGGAACTAATCGCAGCGAAACATTGGCGCGTTTTTTTAATCGCCGCGCCGCGATTTCGATCAATTCGATTTCATAAAACGAATCCGCCTGAATCGCGTAAATTCCCGCCCGAATCGCTTCTTCAAGTTCCCTTTCCGTTTTGCTCGTGCCGTTGAAAATTATTTGATTCGGCTCGTAACCGATTTTCAAAGCCTTGAAAAGCTCGCCGCCGGAATTAACTTCCAAATCGCTTCCCGCATCGCGGACGGCGCGGAGAATCGCCATATTCGAGTTGGCTTTCGCCGCGTAGCAAATCTTCAGAGGACAATCAATGACACTTTCGGCGCGTTTCAAACGCTCGATGTTGTGCCGAATTCGCGCTTCCGAAAAAACGAACAGCGGCGTGTCGAACTGCTTCGCCAGATCAATCGCCGACGCGCCGCTAATATAGAGTTGATTGTTTTTGATTTCGAGAAAATTTTCGATTGTCCAAGCCGGATTCATATCAGCCATTAAACCGCAAATGACGCAGCCGACGCAAAGGGCGGAAAAAAAGCGGTTTGCCGCAGTTGAATTTCAAGGGGCAAAAATTCAACTGCGGCAAACCGCCGTTTCAAAGCGGATTCTCCCCAGATTGCGCTTTGAATTTTGTGTCAGAATAACTTCTCTGTCGAATGGGCGAAGGTTTCGGCAACAGTTTGTTCTTCGCTCAGAGTCCACGCCTTCAGCGTGTTCTGCCGCCGCGCTTCGCGGGCGGGACAAACTGAAGTTTGGACTCTGAACGAAAACCGAAATTCTTCATAACTTCTGTTTATCTGACCAAGTTTAATGGCAGCGGAAAATCACTGCTCGCGCCAAACGTCGTTGCCCGCAAAGTGTTCGTCGCGCTTTGAAAGACATACCACGTTCCGTTCGAGCGTCGAAAGACTGCGAAATCCGTTTTCCCGTCGCCGTCGTAATCCGCCGGAACCGGCAAATCCGTCGGCAAACCCCATTGAAACGCGCGAGTCGCGCCGTTGCTTTGAGCGACGAACCAAGTTCCGGCATTCGCGCCGGAAAATCGCTGCACGGCGAAATCGGATTTGCCGTCGCCGTCAAAATCTCCGGCAAAAATCGCGTCGGTTTGGGCGTTGCCCCATTGCCGCGTCAACATCACGCCGTTGGAACTCTGACGAACGTAAAAAGTATTCTGGCTGGGGCGATAAACCGCCGCGTCGAGTTTGCGGTCGCCGTCAAAGTCGCCGAAGATCGGCGCATCTTCGCTCGTTCCCCACTGCACCGGAACGAAATCAACCGACGGCGAACTCGACGGACGATAATAGAAAAAGCTCTGCGCCGCGCCGCGATAAACCGCTAAATCGGCTTTGCCGTCCGCGTCCCAATCGCCGGAAACCGTCGGATTATCGCCGGTTTTGCCGAATTGTTCGGCGCGAAAAGTATTATTCGACGAATTGAGGATGTAGAAATATCCGAAATTTCCCGCCCGCCAGACGGCAATATCGGCTTTGCCGTCGCCGTCGTAATCCGCCGGAACGGTGATGTCGCCCGCCTGCCCGAATTGGACACCGTAAAAAGCACTCGGACTGTCGGGCGCGAAACTCGGCGCACTCGAAGGATTGACAAACCAAACGCCGCTGCGAAAAACGGAAACGTCCGATCTGCCGTCGCCGTCAAAATCGGCGTAGCGCAAAGTCGGATTAACGACCGTCGGACTGCCCGCCGTGTTCAGATAACGCGCCGTGACCGCGCTTCCATTGTTTAAACCGCTGCCCGCCGCCACGATTTTACCGTCGCTCTGCAAAGCCAAATCGCCGAGCGTCGCGTTTTGCGTCGTAACGATTTGCCCGCCCGTGCCGAAAGTCGTGTCGAGCGAGCCGTTCGCGTTGAATCGGGCGATGTTCGATTGTTTGCCGTCGTTGGCGTTGTTGTTGATAAATCGGGTGCGCCCGACGACGATCTTGCCGTCCGGCTGTAACAAAGTCGGGTAACGATCATTGATTTGGTCAATAAAAGCGTTGACCGGCAAGGCAGAAACTTTGCCCGCCGTGCCGAACGTCGAGTCGAGCGAACCGTCGGAATTAAAGCGAACGATGCCGAAAACATTGCCGAGATTGGCGGCGACGGTGGCGAGTCCGGCGGCGATAATTTTGCCGTCCGGCTGGACGACGAGCGACTGCGCCGCGTCGCGCAGATTATTAAAATCAACCCGCGCATAGCCAATGCCGCCGAAAGTCGTGTCAATCGCGCCATTCGCGGTATAGCGAAAAACGACGAAATCGCCGGTGTTGGAAACAGAATTCGTGATTAAACCGCCGACGATTATTTTGCCGTCAGACTGAAACGCAGCGGCGTAAGAAACTCCGGTGTCGCCCGTGATGTTGTTTTGAACCACGCCGTTTGTGCCGAATGAATTATCGAGCGTTCCGTCCGCATTAAAACGTGCCGCGCTGAACGAACTGCCGCTCCAATTGCCGACGACGACGATTTTCCCGTCCGCCTGCAGATTGGCGGCGATTTTATTGGCACTGTCGAAAGTCGTGATAACTTTGCCGTTCGTGCCGAATGAAGCGTCAAATGAGCCGTTAGAATTTAAGCGGGTTAAAACGATGCCGCGCACGCTTTGTCCGGTGACGACGCGCTGCCCGACGATGACGATTTTGCCGTCCGCTTGCAGCAGAACCGTCGGCAGAGTTTCGCTTCCGCCGTCAACGTCAACGATTTGTCTGCCGCCTGTGCCGAAAGTCGTGTCGAGCGTTCCGTTCGAGTTGTAACGCAGGATTCCGAAATCGGAATTTTGAAAATCCGCGCCGAGAACCGCGCTTCCCGTCAGGATTTTGCCGTCCGGCTGAATTTTCACGCTTCTGGCAAAAATTCCGAAAGAACCGCCGAAATTATCGGTGACGATGCCGCTGCCGCCGAAACTCGCGTCCAAATCGCCGTCGGCGGCGCGAACACCGGCGACGGCTGACGAAATCATCGCCAGGACGAATAAAATTTTTGTGAAATGACGAAATGTGGATGTCTGTTGGTTTTTATTTTGGTTCATTTTGCTCCTGATAATTTCTGAAAATCGGATTTTCGTAAATGACGAACGGCGCGGGAAGAGAAATTTCAGCGGCATTCGCGGTAATTGTTTGTTTTAAAGTTTTATTTTCGGTAAAGTTTTTCTTACGAAAATCTTTGCTCCTGCAAAATAACGCACAATCCGGCGACGAAAAAGGTCATACAAATCGGAGAATTTCACACGGGAATTTTTGTTTTCGCTTTTGTCGTTATCGAGCATCGAAGTTCGTCAGTTATGGCAAGCAATATCACGCAGTTATTAAATGATTATCAAGCCGGGAAAAAGGACGCGCTCGACGAACTTTTCCCGTTGGTCTATGGTGAGTTGCGAAAACTCGCCGCCAGCCGGATGCGAAACGAGCGCGGCGATCATACGCTTCAGCCAACCGCGCTGGTTCACGAAGCCTATCTGCGGCTCATCGAACAGCATTCGACCGACTGGCGGAATCGCGCCCATTTTTTTGGACTGGCGGCGGAAATGATGCGGCGTATTCTGGTTAATCACGCCGTCAAAAACAACGCCGAAAAGCGTTTCGGCAATCAAACGCGCCTGGCTCTCGACGAGATTGTGGATTTCACCAACGGCACGGATGTAAATTTAGTTGCGCTCGACGAAGCCTTGAATAAACTCGCCGAATTCGATCCGAAACAGGCGAAAATCGTTGAACTGAAATTTTTCGGCGGCTTGACGAGCGAGGAAATCGCCGAAGTTACGGGCGTTTCCGATTCGACCGTCAAACGCGAATGGCGCATCGCTAAAGCGTGGCTGCACGAGCAGTTAAAAGGATAAAAGATAAAAGGTTGAAAATGAACATTCAGCCGGCAAACATTATGTTCTTCAGAAAATTTAATGTTCCCAAATAGGCTCTTGAACTTCTGTCGAACCGGCGTTCGGAGATTGGCATCGAAGACCTCAGAATCACTTGTCAAACATCGAAACTTGCCAACGCCTCGAAAAACGTGTTTAATTACAGTTTGCTTTGTGAGCAGCACAATTTCAGGCAGAAAGGAGTGTGAGAAAAGAAAAGTGGCATATATTTCACTGAACAATAACGAATCAATCGAAAACGCTCTGCGGCGTTTCAAACGTAAAGTTATCACCGAAGAAATCATCAAAGATTTGAAAAGACATGCGCATTTCGTGCCGCCCGGACAGAAGGCGAAACTCAAATCGGTCAACGCCCGCAAACGCAATCGCAAGCGTTTTCGACAGGCTCCGCGCCCGATGAATTCCAACCCGAATCAAGGTTATAATCAAAACCGTTAAATTTGATTTTTCTCCATTGGCACCGATGCGCGGCTGCGAAAAAGTTTTGACAAAAAAACGTTTCGCAGCCGCGCATCAAACTTTTTTAAAATGAAATCGGAAAGAACTCGCATTTTAATCACGAACGACGACGGCATTCATTCGGAAGGAATTAAGGCTTTGGAAGCGGCGTTACAGGAAATCGGCGATGTTTTCATCGTCGCGCCCGAATCGGAAATGTCCGGCGCGTCGCACAGTTTAACTTTGTCGCGCCCTTTGCGAATCCGGCAGATTGACGAGCGGCACTGGACGGTTGACGGTACGCCGACCGACTGCGTGACGTTCGCCATCAATCGGATTTTGTCGCCCGCCCAAATTCCGCACATCTGCGTTTCGGGAATCAATCACGGCGCAAATTTGGGCGACGACGCGACGTATTCGGGAACGGTCGCCGGGGCGATGGAAGCGACGATTCTGGGAGTTCCGGGAATCGCGTTCAGCCTGGTCGCCAACCGTCATCACGATTTTACCGAAGCGGCGAAAGTCGCGGCGGACTTGACGCGGAAAGCGGTCAAAGAAGGTTTGCCGAAAGGAACCTTATTGAACGTCAATGTTCCGAAAGACGTGCCGAAAGGCGTTCGTATAACCAAGCAGGGTTTCAAAAACGCCAAGCCGATTATTTCCGAACACACCGACCCGCGCGGCAAATTTTATTACTGGATCGGCGAGGAACGCAGCGGTTTTCACGCCGACGAAGGCGGCACGGATTTTGAAGCCGTTCACGAAGGCTACGTTTCGATTACGCCGATGCGAAGCGATTTGACGAACTACAGAGCGATTGAATTGTTGAAGAATTGGGAAAACTGATTCAGGTTTCAGGTTTCAGGTTATGAACCTGAAACCTGAAACCTGAAACCTGAAACCTGAATTATGGATGAGTATAAATTTTCGCGCGACCGAATGCTTCAAATTTTGCGCGAAAAATATAAAATCCGTGATGAAAACGTCCTGCGGGCGATGGACGAAGTGCCGCGCCATCTATTCGTTCCCGAAGCGTTAAAATCGCAAGCCTATAAAGATAATGCCCTGCCGATTGCGTCGAAACAAACTATCTCGCAGCCGTTCATCGTCGCCCGAATGTCGGAGCTTTTGGAATTAAATTCAAACGCGATGGTTTTGGAAATCGGCGCGGGTTCCGGCTATCAAACGGCGATTCTATCGAAGTTGGCAGGTAAAATTTACGCGATTGAAAGAGTTCCGATTTTAGTCAAAGAAGCGCAGGAAAAACTTCAAAAGTTAAATGTCAAAAATGTCACTCTGGTTTGCGCCGACGGAACTTTGGGCTGGCAGATTCACGCGCCATTCGACGCGATTCTGGTGGCGGCGGGCAGTCCGAAAATTCCCGAACCGCTACTGAATCAATTGAAAATCGGCGGCAGGTTGGTTTTGCCGGTCGGCGAAAATCAGCAGACGCAAAGATTGATTCGCGTTACGCGCCGTCAAAACGGTCTTCAACAGGAAGATTTCGGCAACTGCGCGTTCGTGCCGCTGATCGGCGAACACGGTTGGAAATAAAATAAACTAACCGCGAAAAACGCGAAAGACGCTGAACATAATTTTTTAGCGTCTTTCGCGTTTTTCGCGGTGGAAACTTTCCGCCGATTATTATTTATCGGCTTTTTTCGCTTTCGGCTTTTTCTCGGCAGATGCTTTTTTAGCCGTTGCCGTTTTCGGTTTTGCTAATGCTTTCTTCGCCGGTTTTTCGGTTTTCGCCGCCGGATTGAGCATCGCCGTCCAGCGATATTCGGGAGCTTCGTAACCTTCTTCCAATTTCCTGAAAATAAATTCGGTCATCGCGTCCACGATCCATCGGTGGTTGGATTCGCCGACCGACGCGAGTTCGGCATCGGGCGCGGGATTCATAAAATCAATCGCGTAGGGAATGCCGTCTTTGATGGCAAATTCGACCGTGTTTAAATCGTAGCCCAACGCTCGGCAAATCGTGATAACGTCTTTTTCGACGCGGGCGTGGAGTTCCGGCGACAGGTAATCTTCGACGTTAACGTATTGCATTCCCGACAGATACGACTGCGACGGATCATACGGCATAATCAAAACCTTTTCCTGCCCGACGCAGTAGCAACGGACGAATTGGTCGAATTCGATGCCTTCCTGCAAAGTCATACAAAGTTTGCCCGATTGATTATATTCGCTCCAGAGTTCTTCGAGCGAGTGAACTTTCGAGACGTTTTTCCAGCCGCCGCCGTCGAACGGTTTCAGAAACGCGGGAAAGCCGACGTATTCGACGATGCCTTCCCAATCGAGCGGATATTCGAGATTTCTCAAAGATTCCGAAGTGATGTCTTTGATGTAATCCTGCTGCGGCAGCAAAACGGTTTTCGGAATCGCCACGCCGAGCTTTGCCGCCAGACTGAAATTGAAAAATTTATCGTCCGCCGACCACCAGAAAGGGTTGTTGATAATCAATGTTCCTTCGAGTGCGAGCCGCTTTAAAGTGGCGCGATAATACGGAACTTCGTGCGAAATGCGGTCAATGACGACCTCGTATTTCTTCGCTTCGTCAAGGCGAATGCCGCCGACCGTCATCATTTCGGCGACGACTTCGCCGCCGCCGCGTTCGTTGATGCTTTTGATAATTGATTCGGGAAACGTCGTTTCGCGCCCGGTTAAAATACCGACTTTTTTCATAATCCTGATGGAATTCCTTTTGATAAATTTGATTGTAAATAATTGCCTGAAACTTCAGACTGTTCTGAAACTAGAAAGTTTAATTGATTCGCCGTGAAGTGGCAAGAACGGCGGTTTAAACATTGTCTGAACGCGTCGAAAGGGGCGGACGACCGGCAAAGCGCGGGTTTTGCCGGAATTCGATTGGCAGATCGGAGCGGTCTGTTATTTGTATTAAAAGCAAAATCGGTTATATTAACTTCGTTACAAGTTTAATACTTCGGAGACTCAAAATGACTTTGCTCGGCTTGCTTTTTCAAATTCAACTATTCGGCGCGGGTTTTATTTTCCTGCTGTTTATTGCCGTCGCGCTGCTCGTCGTGGCGTGGAAAACGGTGAAAATCGTGCCGCAGTCAACCGTGATGCTGATCGAGCGGCTCGGCAAATTTCACCGCGTCGCCGGCAGCGGCTTAAACATAATCTACCCGTTCTTTGAATCGCCGCGAGCCGTCTATTGGTCGAACGTCCGTCCGGGAACGACGCAGATTGATATGCGCGAGCAGTTTATAGATTTGCCGGCGCAAACCGTCATCACCCGCGACAACGTGATGATCAGCATTGATTCGGTCGTTTACTGGCAAGTCACCGATGCCATTAAAGGCGCATATGAAGTCGCCGATTTGGTCGGTGCGCTGGTGCAGTTGACTTTTACCGGAATGCGCTCGGTGGTCGGCAAATTGGATTTAGACCACACGCTTTCTTCGCGTGAACAGATCAACAACGAACTACGTTTGATTCTCGACGAGGCGACTGACAAATGGGGCGTAAAGGTTACGCGCATTGATCTTAAAAACATCACCACGCCCGACGAAATCCGCATCACGATGGAGAAACAGATGACCGCCGAACGCAACCGCCGGGCTTTGGTTCTGCAAGCCGAAGGCGAACGCCAGGCGGCAATTACCCGCGCCGAAGGCGAAAAACAGGCGGCGATTACCCGCGCCGAGGGCGAACGCGAGTCGGCGATTTTGCAGGCGGACGGCGCGGCGCAGGCGCGTCTGAAGTCGGCATCGGCGGACGCGCAAGCCATCGCGCAAATCGCGCAGTCCATCGGCGACCCGCAACAGACGACGCAGTATTTAATTACTTCGCGCTACATCGAAAGTTTGCGCGATATGACGCGCTCGCAAAACTCGAAGGTGATTTTTATGCCGATGGAAACCTCCAGTCTGCTGTCGAGCATCGGCGCGATCAAGGAAGTTTTCGGCGAAACCGGCGAGAAAAAAGACCCGCTCCCGACTTCGCCGCGCCCGCCGCGTGAGTTGGGAACGTAATTTAGGAAATCAAAATATATTTGGAGAAGTTTATGTTAAAGATTTTATCAATGGCAGCATTATTCATCGGCATCATCGGCGCGGCTGTTTATTTCAGCAGTTCTGCGCCGACTGTTTCGGCAAAAACAAAGTCTGTTTTGGACTTCAAAATGAAGGATATTGACGGCAAAGAAGTCGCGCTGAAAAAATATAAAGGCGACGTTCTGTTGATCGTCAATACGGCGAGCAAATGCGGTTACACGCCGCAATACGAAGGTTTGGAAGCGATTTACGAAAAGTATAAATCGCAGGGATTCGACGTTCTCGGCTTTCCCGCCAACAATTTCGGCGGGCAGGAACCGGGAACGGAAACCGAAATCAAAGAGTTTTGCGAATCGAAATATAAAGTGACGTTCCCGATGTTCGCCAAAATCTCGGTCAAAGGCGATGACCAGCATCCGCTCTATAATTTCCTGACCGCTAAGGAAACCAATCCGCAGTTTGCCGGCGATATTTCGTGGAATTTCAACAAGTTTCTCGTCAACCGAAAAGGCGAAGTCGTCGCCCGTTTCACGTCCAAAGATACGCCCGAAAGCACCGCCGTGACGAGCGCAATCGAGAAATATTTGAAGGATAAAAAATAAACTCAGAAGCTCGGTCATTGAGATTTTTCCGTAAAATAGTTGACCGCGAACGGTTGATAATGAACAGTTTTAATCCGGCAAACTTAAGTTATCAACCGTTCGCGGTCAACTATTTGCCGTTTGCCGGTAAAATTATTTTTGACCGGCAAATAGTTTAACCGCCGCGCCGAAAACTCCCGGAATAATCAATCGAAAGCATCACGCCGTTTTTCGCCAGGATATAATTTCAAGGCAAAAAAGACCCTTTCCCGTTCCTGCCGATTCGCATATTGGTCAGCCAGTCGAGCCATTGATATTTCAACGCTTTCGGGTTCAAAAATTCGGTAATGCCAACGGTTTTGCGCGGCTTGCCGTCGCGCAGAGTCAGCGTCATTTCGCTTAAAAATCGCAGGTAGAAAAAACTCGAATCAATTATTTTCGTCTGCTTGACGCGCAGACGAGCGTTGTCTGCGGTCTGAAGCGTCAGCCGCTGCGGATATTTAATACCGAATTTGTCGCGGGTGAAGTTCGTTTCCTCATAACTCGAATCGCAGTCGGTCAGCTCGTTATTGCGAACGATGAAAAGTTTCGTCGTCGCCTCCGGCTCGCCGAATTCCTGATAACGATAAAAAACGGCGGTCGCGTCCGCGAAATGAGCGCGTCCCCACTGCCAGTCGGCGACGGTTTCGGGCAGCCAGCGATTGTCGAGGTTGTGGTCGTGATAGCCGGTGCCGCGAAAATGAATCGTGTCGAGCGCGTTTTCCGACGCATCGCTGACGGTTATTCTGCCGGTCACATCGGCGCGTGAGACCGCCAAATTCCAATTGTGCGCCTCTTCGGCGTTAAAAGGTTTGCCGGGCAGAAAATCGCTTTCGACGGAAAGCCATTCAAAATTCGCCTTCAAAGTGCGATTGTGCCGTAGTTTAGCGTTTATCGAAAGCATATAACCCGAACCGTAAGGCGCGGATTCAAATCGAAATTCGTTGTTTCCCAACCGACACGAAGGCTTGTCTCTGCCGGCGGAGAAATCTTCCGGCGCGAATTCGTTGATGGCGCGATATTTCGGTTTGCCGTCGCGATAATAGGTAAAAGCGAGCGCGGGATAGCATTTCCGGCAGTCAATATCTTTTTTCTGACGAAATCTATCGGCGAGTTTGGAAGGCGGGCGATTGTCGGCGTTGTAGCGCGGCGAAAAAATGAAATTGTCGAGAAAAATTATTACGACGGCATCGCGCCCGTCTTCGCTCAAAGCGTCGAAATACCACCATTCAAACGCTTTTGAATTTTCCTTGGCGTGCCAAACGTCCGCCGCAACGCTCGAAGAAACCGAGAGTTTCTCTTTTACAGATTGTTGATTTGCCGGTGCCATTTTGTTTAATTTCGGGAATTTATTTGAGATTTGACTTTCAAAGCATCGCAGATATAAAAAAATATGGCAAACTTTTACGCCGTTTCCATCTCTAAGCTGAACTACCGACTCTCCCGAAGTTTTATTTAACACAAACAGGAGATAATATGAAAAAATTGACGAAAGCGATGGTGTTGGGTTTGGTTCTGGGCATCGGTTTGCTGACGGCGTGTCCTTCGCGCGAAAGTATCGCCAATATCGAATCGAACCCGTCGAAGTTTTACAACAAGGAAGTCGGGATTGCCGGAACGGTGCGCGACAGTTATGGAATCAATATTCCGCTGACGCAGATTCGCGGCGGAGTTTACAAGGTTGACGACGGTTCCGGCTCAATCTGGGTGGTCACCCAACGCGATGTCCCGGTCAAGGGCGTGAAAATCGGTGTCAAAGGCAAAGTCCAGAACGGTGTCGGCTGGAACGGGAAAAATTACGGATTGGGAATGATCGAGGAAGACCGGCGAATCCGATAAGCGATTAAATTTTACGGTTTACGACAGGAATTTTGGCTGCACTCCGAACAACCGACGACCGGCGGATAATGGTATTTTCGTGTTTCGGATAAAAACTGTTCAGCAGAACATGAAAAGTTTCGAGATAATACCGATTCAAATCAGTTTATGCGTATCAACGGGTCAGAACCGCCTGCGGTAGCGGACGGGTCAGGCGCGGAAAACCCGCCCGCTATCGCAGGCGGTTCTGACCTGACGCACTGTTGAACTTGAATTGGGATAAGTAGTTGGACAGAATGATTTTGGTTCTGGCAACTTCAGTATAAATTACGCCCGGTGGATTTTGAGTCGGTATACTTGCCGCTCAAACAAAAAAAAGCGAAGGTCGAATCGGAAATTTCCGATTCGACCTTCGCTTTTAAGTTCAGAGATTCACCTCTTATCGGATCCCGATAACAAGCGATTGTTCCCGAACGAGGTTCAAGGAGCGTAAACGGTTGGCAGCGGAATGTCTGTTCCAAGCCCGAATTGATACGCGCTCAAACCGTCGTCCGAACTGCGCTGAATATACCAGGTGCCGTTTGAAGGGCGGAAAACCGCGATGTCCGTGCGGTTGTCGCCGTCATATTCGCAGGCAATCGGAATATCGCCGCCGGTGCCGAATTGACGCGCGTCCAAACTGCGGTCGCTGCTGCGGTAGATATACCAAAAGCCGTTTGACGGGCGGAAAACCGCCACGTCGGAACGTCCGTCGCCGTCGAAATCACCGGCGACGGGTTGGTCGCCGTTCGTGCCGAACTGCATCCCGAACATCGTGCCGGTCGAGCTTTGCAAAACATACCAGGAGCCGTTTGACGGGCGAAACACGGCGAAATCGGTTCTGCCGTCGCCGTCGAAATCGCCGGTGACGGGTTTGTCTCCGGCTCTGCCAAATTGAACGCCGTAAATACCGTTATCGGTGCTGCGCCAAACATACCAACTGCCCGAACTCGGACGGAAAACCGCCAGATCATTGCGCCCGTCGCCGTCGTAATCGCCGACTACCGGAATGTCGCCCGGCTGTCCGAAGTGATAATTGACGGTTTCCTGCGTGGCACTGCGGTTGATTTGCCAGTTGCCGGTGGCGGGCGTAAAGACCGCCACATCGGTTACGCCGTCGCCGTCATAATCGCCTTGAACACTGATGTCGCCGGCTCTGCCGAAAGTTTGCGCGGTCAGCGAACCGTCAAAACTATTTAGGATATACCAGGTCGAATCGCTCGTTCCGTTTTGACGCAGAACGGCAACTTCGCTCGCACCGTCGCCGTCGAAATCGCCGCGATGTCCGAGCGGTCGAAGCTGTCCGCGAATTTCGCCCGTCGCGTGATTCGCCGTCGAGACGACGAAGTAAAGCAAACCGGCGCGAAGCTGCTGAACCCGTTCGGCGGTGACGTTGAACGTCTGCTGAACGGATTGTCCGGTCGTGCCGCCCGTGTTGGTCAGAGTGAAAATGACCGCGCCGTTCGCCGTCGGCAGTGCCGGACCGTTGATCGTAACGGCGGTTGCCGCGCTCGATAATCCGAAGTATCGTAGATTAACCGTGATTTGCGTTTCGGCGGTATTCAGACGAACGAAACCTGCGCCGCGCGCTTCGGTCACTACCGGCGGAACAACATTCGCGCCGCGCAATTGGGACGAAAACGCCCGAATGACGTGCGGCGAAGGAGTGCCGGTCGGGGTCGGATGCGGGGTCGGAGTCGGCGGCATATCGGTAAAAGTGCCTGCCAGAACGGTCGCCGCGCCGTTTTTAATCGTGACGGTCGAACCGTTGACGATAACCGGAACGGTTTCGCCGTCTTCGGAATTTAATTCCAGCCCGCCGCGATGATTATTCAAATTGATGTTGCCGACGGTGGTTCCGTTAACCGAAACCGTCAAAATCGTGTTGTTCGCCAGGTTGACGAAATTAACGTAAATTTCAAATTCCCTGCGAGTGCCGGCGGCTTCATATTCGCCGATGCCGCGCGGAATTACGCCGTCAATCGCCGCGCCGGTCAGCGGCGCGAAATAATGGATGCGCGTCGTCGGTGTCGGCGAGCCATTCGGTGTTCGCGTCGGCGACGGACTCGGCGTTGCCGGAGCGACGAACGCGCCGGACAAAATCGTTGCCGTGCCGTTTTTAACCGTTAAAACGTCGCCCGCGACGACGGTCGGAACCGTCCCGCCGTTTTCGGTTTCGAGTTCCAGAAAACCGGAGCGAAAAGCGTTCAGAGTGATTTGTCCGATATTTACGCCGTTCAGCGTAATCTGCAAAATGGTATTTGCCGGAAGATTAACCGAACTGACCTGGACGTTCAGACTTTTTCTCGTCGAACCGTTGAAAGTAACCGATTGAAAAACCGCCGCACCGCGCGGCGTGACACCGGCAATCGGCGAACCGGTCAAATTCGCGTAAAGTCCCGGTCTGAAATCTTCGGCGTGGCTGACGGTCGAATCTGCGCCGAAATAAAACGGCAGGACGACCCACAAAGCAATCGCGCCGAGTATTAGCGCGGGCGCGCGAAATCTTTTTAAATAATTTATTTTTTGAACAAACTCTGACATTTATTTTCCTCCGAATCGTTTGAATTTTTAAGATTAACCAACCGGAAAATTCACTTTAACGACAAGCGAAATCGTCCGTTTACACTTTTTCTCTGATACTTCAAATCAGAAAAAAAACTGACCAGGGAACGCTGCTCGAACTCGGCACCGACTTTGACGGTAATCGCGTTCAGCCTCAACGTCGGCGCCGCGATTTGGGCGAAAACGCTTTTAGCAGGCGGCGACCAAACGACTGCCGCCAATCCGTAAACGATTGATTCGACGACTATTGGGCGCGATTTCGACATATCAATTTTTGGCTGGACAGAACGAATATAATACTACTCATCCGGTTAGTCCAATAATTTTTGCCAAAAATACGTCAAAGTCCGAGAAATCTAAAATTGCCCGCCGACTATTAAGCGGCGACCGGAGATTAAAGATGCGGTTTTTACTGCCGTAATTTGATCTGCGCCCGCCGCCGCGCCGCCGGATATTCGCCCGCCGGCGGATTGACACAAAACTTACGCTATCGAAAAAAGCGTCGAATCGGCGGCGTAACCGGCAATTAAATCGGGCGGCGCGGCGATTCCGAGAACTTTTTGCAGTTGGTTCGTCCAAACATTCACAGCAGAGATTTTGCCGGGCTTGGGCGAGTTCGGCATCGCGCACGAGATTTCGCGCCGGCGTTTTTGTGCGAACGGCGGTCGGGCTTTCGATTAATTCTCGGGCAAACCGGTCGCGGTTCATTCGGTCATCGGGAATTTTACAAATCCGTTTTCACTCTCGATTCACATAGGTTATATTTCTAAGAGCGTGGTTGGAAATTCAAAAAAGACCGGCAATTTTACATTCTTCATTCTAAATTTTTACTGGATAAAACTTTAGAATGTAAAATGTAAAATTAAGCCATCCGCTTTTCGACCAGGTGAATGTCCAAACACGCTCCAAGGTGATTCTGACAAAATCGGAAATTGACTGATGACGACTCATATCGAAAAATTTAACCGCCATTTCGCCGATTTGCACCGCCGTTCCGTCGAGTTAATCAATCTGACAGCCGGCGAAAAATTGTTTTGGAAGCCGCGCCGGTTAGAAAAAACGATGGCGATGTTTTCGGTCGGCGAATACGTTTTGCGGAGCGCGGGCAAGGTCGAACAGACTTTCGGCGGCATCACGACGCGACTTTGGGATGACCCGTTTGAATGGACTTTGCCGGAGAAACTTTCGACACGCGAATTGATTTCGGAGTATTTACGGGAAGTCGAAGCGACGCGCTCGAACGGCTTCGCGCTGCTCAAATCCGACGAAGACTTGCGCCGCGAAATTCCCGCGCCCGTAAAAATGATG
>JAYVKL010000027.1:0-7253 GCA_043768465.1 Pyrinomonadaceae bacterium | reverse complement strand
AGTTGAATTTCCTCATTATTGTCAATCTACTTTTACTATAAAAACTTTAGTAAATTATTGAAATTACATCATTTATGTCACGTTGCGTAATATCAGTTATATGAAACTGCTCAAGCCTCCGAAGGGAATGTTGATAAACTTCAACTGCGTCAATCTTTTCAAAGACGGTCAAAAAACCTTCGTCAATGAATTGTTTAGAAATTTGCCGGAAAATTAGAAACCTTTTACTACATAGGAACACAGAAAACATAGGTTTTTGGCAAGATAAAGGAAGCGTCGCCGAATCAAAACAAAAACCAACAAACCGAATTTGCCGAAAATGTGTTTAACAAAATAATTACGCTTTGTTTTTCTATGTCTTCTAAGCACCTCAACAAAATTAGATTAGTGTTTCATCTGTCAAAGTCCAATAATTATAAGGGCTCTAGATTTACAAAGTCTAACTTATTTCTGCTGGGGTGCTTAAACGACAAAAATGTCCTGTTCCGCCCACGCCGGAGCCGCGTTTTTCGCCGCCGCCGTCATCGCCATATAACCTTGTTTAGTGACACCTTCGGGCATTTCTTTCGGAAATCCCATTACGGTCTGCGTTTTGAAAACCGTTCCGGGAGCCAAATCAAAGAACGGAAATTCTGGTTCGGTGCAGCCCAAACACGGCATTCCGGCGCGTGTTTTCGATGATTGGCGATTCCACAAAATGCGGTTGCACGGCGAATGCGTCATCGGACCGCGACAGCCTAAATCATAATAAAGACAGCCTTTGCGCTGACCGAATTCGGTTGCCGAAACTTTATAGGCGTAGTGCATATTGCGTGTGCAGCCGGTTTGCGTGAAGCTCTGAAAAAATGTTTTCGGACGCTGAAATTCGTCGAGCGCGATGTCGCCGCCGCGTCCCGTCGCCACCGCCACGACGATTTGCGTAATCCAATCGGGATGCGCCGGACAGCCCGGAACATTGATGACGGGCAAGCCCGATTTTGATTTGAAATCCGAGCCGAGCGAACCGCCGGGAGCGCGTTTTAAAAACTGTAAGCCTTCGGAATCCGACGGATTCGGCGCAGTCGCGGGAATTCCGCCCCACGTCGCGCAGTCGCCGATTGCTACGACAAACGTCGCCGCCGCCGATAATTCGTGAACCCATTGCTTCATCGGACGACCGGCAAACCGATTCCACTCGCCCGTGCCGTTCGGCGCATTGACGACCGTGCCTTCAAAAACAAAAATATCCAGCGGAATCGCGCCCGAAATACAATCGCGCAGAATTTTCTGCAAATTATCGCCAAGTTCCACGCCGAGCGACGGATGCCACAGGATGTTAATCCCAAAATCCGTCACCAAATCGCACGCGCTCGGCTCTTCCGCATTCAGAAAAGACATCGTATTTCCCGAACACGCGCCGCCCTGCAGCCAGAGTAAGTTCGCCATATTTTAGCTCCTTAAATTTAACTTTTTGGACTTAGATTAGGTTAATTCGGTCAAGATTACTTTCAGGAGTGATTTTAAAAGTAATTTGTTTGTTGACGGAGTTAATTATTTAAAAAGAGGGCAATATGTATGCCGGCCTACATAAGGAGGGTTTTTAGCTTAAACGTATAAAATTGCTTGGGTTTATTGCATTTCCCAAATTTGAGCGGGCGGTGAAGTTGGCAACCAAGTTTGCAAATAGGTCGAACAGCAAATTTACTTTACAACAATTTCGCTCCGAATTGGCACTTTGCAACTTAGATTTTTGGGCTTTCCGGTTTCGTTCAGAGTCCACGCTTGAGCGTGTTTCCGCCGCGCTTCGCTCTGTAGATTGCAAACTGAAGTTTGGACTCTGAACGAAAGCGAAGATTTGATTGTCAAGATCAAGGTAATAAAGCACGGTTTGAATTGCTTTCTCTTATCCGTGCCGATTTCCGCAGACGGGACACTCGACTTCCAGAGTGTAGCCGAACCAAATGCCCTGACAGCGGCTGCACCAATGTCCGTTCATCTGCTCCGGTTTGAGTTCAAGCTGTTTGGCAAGCGGCGTGATACCTAAATCGAGATACGCGGTTTCAACCGCCGTTCCGTCTTCGGCGAACGTCGGCGACTGTAAAAGAAAAACATCTTCGGCGGCATCATCATCGGTCATTTCGTTATTCCTCCGACGGATTTTGACAAGGTATGTTCCAGATTATAACGCTTGATTTTGTTCGCCAAGCCGACGCGCGATAAGCCCAACTGTTTTGCCGATTTGGTGTAATTCCATTTGTTGCTTAAAAGCACTTGCGCGACCAGTTCGCTTTCCATTTTTTCGACGATTTCCTTAAGCGTTTCGCTGCCGTTTGAAAACCTTCGGTATTCGCGGCTGAATTCTCCACTCCCGACGGAGATTGCGACATTCGCTAACTCTTCCGATAAATGTTTCATCGCCAGGAACTCGCCGTTCTCCGCCAGCGCGACCATCCGGCGCATTTCGTTATCCAATTCCCGAACATTCCCCGACCAATGATGCGCCTTTAAACGGCGCATCACGTCCAGCGTGATGCCGGGAATTTTGCGACCGAGTGATTCGGCGTAACGCTGCGCCAAATGTTCGGCTAAAACCGGAATATCTTCGATACGCTCGCGCAGCGGCGGCAAATCCAGCTCAAATCCGCGCAGGCGATAATATAAATCGCGGCGAAATTTTCCGGTTTCGACCATTTCCTTGAGCGGACGATTCGACGCGGCGACGATTCGCACGTTGCATTTGCGCGTCTTTTCCATTCCCAGCGGTTTGACTTCGCCTTCCTGCAAAAAGCGCAGCAGACTGACTTGAAAAGTCGGCGAAACGTCGGAGATTTCGTCGAGAAAAACCGTGCCGCCGTCCGCCGCCGGAAAAAGTCCGAGCCGGTCGCTGACCGCGCCCGTGAACGCGCCGCGTTTGTGTCCGAAAAGTTCCGATTGCAACAGTTCGTCCGGCAGTGCGCCGCAGTTTTGCGTTAAAAAAAGATTAGTGCGGCGATTGCTGAAAGCGTGAACCGCCCGCGCCAGCAATTCTTTGCCCGTTCCGGTTTCGCCCTGAATCAAAATCGGCAAATCCGTGACTGCGCCGCGCTGGGCGAGACTGCACACGCGCATCATACTTTCGCTGACGAAAACCAGTTTGTCGAACTCGATATTTTCCTTGAGCATCGGGTGCAAAGCACCGTCGCTTTTATCCCAAATCGAATCGGAAAATTTCAGAGTGCGGCTCAGATAACGATGCCGCCGCGCCAGTTCGCGGCTTTCCAGAGCGCGGCGCACCATCAGCAGAAGTGCCGTCGGATGCCACGGTTTGCGAATGATTTGATAAATTGCGGCTTCGGTAATATCACGGTGAACATCGCCGATGTCTTCGTGTTCGGCGACCAGAATGCGAATCGCTTCGGGCTGCGAAACGCGGGATTGCCGGAGCAAATCGAGTCCGGTCATATCGCCGATGGCGAGGTTGCTCAAAATCACGTCCACTTCGCCCGCCGCCAAATAATCCAGAGCCTGTGCGCCCGAAGCGACGGCGGCAACTTTGTAATCGCCCGAAAAACATTCGGCGAGCGATACGCGGTCAGCCTGTTTTTCGTCAATGACCAGAATTATCCACTCTTTCATCTAATCTAAATACCTTTGCAGAATGTAAACTCTCTTTGCACCCTATCATAAAATACGGCAGCGTGTAAATTGCCGAATCGAAGGCGTATAAAAAACGCCGCAATCGAACTGAGGGGAAAACCACCGGCAGAGAAACTCGGAAAGCGCGACCGATCCAGACTGCGCCGACGTTGAGGCTTGGCGATTTAATCGTTTTCGGTTATGCTCGAATTTCCGCGAAAACGGAGGCTTTAACGGCAAGTCTCGATACGAAAAACCGCTGATTTCAAGCTCGAAATCAATCGCTCGAATTCACCGGACAGTTTAACTGCCAAAAGCAACAAAGCATTAAAAACGGCAGCGAAACACCGGCTACTGCTTTGACGGCGTATCGCTGCGAACCGATTAGACGGGCGGCGACCCGCACACCGACGCGGTCGCCATAAAAGGCACGGCTCAATAAAATGAAAAACGGGAAATCCGCCGCGCAGTCGAAGGTCGAATTTACCGGGTCAAACGGCGATTAAGTTTCAAGCCGGTGCCGAGCATCGTCGGCTTGGAACACAATATCGTTACCGGAGACAACCGGAGAGCGGGCGGAAATTATCACGAATTCCGCCGGGCAGCGAGAATTTTTCGGGCGAGATTTCCCGGAAAAATTACAGAAAACTAAAATGCTGAAAGTTCCAATTCTAATCGCCGTTTACTGTGGATTGCTGATTGTTTCGGTGAGCGCGCAGAGCAGACCGGGCGAATCGAAACCGACTGCGCCGCCAACCGTCAGGAAAGCCAATCAGCGACCTGCCGCCGCTTTGCCGAAAACCAATCCGTCCGCGCCTTTCGAGCAGGCGACGGTGGCGGCGATGGCGGCGCAGTGCGTTAAATTCGAGACGGAAGCGGGCGTGATCGAGATGGAGATGTTTCCCGAAAGTGCGCCCGAATCAGTGCGGAGTTTTCTCAATCTGACGGCGGCGGGAGCGTTCGACACGACCACTTTCAGCCGCGTCGTGCCGAATTTCGTCATTCAGGGCGGCGACCTTTTTACGCGGGCAAAAATGACCCCGGAACTCGACGGACGCGCTCGAAAAACTCTGCCGGACGAGCCGAGCCAAATCAAACACGAACGCGGCATTCTTTCGATGGCGCGGGCGACCGAACCGCACAGCGCGACGACCAATTTTTTTATTCTGGTCAGCGCGGCGAGCAGCCTCGACGGAACTTTCGCCGCTTTTGGGCGCGTCGTGCACGGAATGGAAACGGTTGACGCGATCAACAAAATGCCGGTCGAAAACGATAAACCGGCAAAACCCGTCCACCTCACGCGGGCGACGACGGCACTTTGTCAGGCTGTTCCGAAAAATTAAAAGCGTGTCCGGGAATTTTTAACGAATCGGCAAACGAACGTGAAAAATTTTACATTCTCCATTATACACTCTAGGTTTTTACCGGATAAAAATTTAGAACTAGGAGTAACGCAGTCGGCAGCAAAAATCCGTCGAAAACATAAGTAAAACAGGCTGTTAGCCTGTTTCCGCGCCGCTCTGAAAAAAGCGTTTCGCGCCGGTAGTTTGAACAGGCTGACCGCCTGTTTTACCCTTCAACTGCGTAACTCCCAAGAATGTAAAATCTAAAATTCTTCGCGTCAAAGCGGTTTGACGGCACTCTGCACGGCTTCAGCGAGCGTCGGGTGAATGTGAACAGCATCGCGCAGAACAGTGAATTTCACGTTGGCGTTCATCAAATCAACGTAGCCGTGAACGATTTCTGCGCCTTCGTTCGCCAGCACCGCCGCGCCGATAATTTTCTCGGTTTTCGCGTTGATAATCACTTTGATAAAGCCGACCGATTCGCCGATTTCTCTGGCTTTGCCATTGCTTTTCATCTCGAAACGATTGACCTTAAAATCCAGATTCTTTTCCCGCGCTTCTTTTTCCGTTATTCCGACTCGTCCGAGTTCGGGGTCGGTAAACATCGCATACGGCACGATGCGCCTTGTCGTCCGCGATTTATCGCCGATCATCTGCGATTCGAGAATGCGGTAATCGTCCCAAGAGGTATGGGTAAATTGAAAGCCGCCGCGAATGTCGCCCGCTGCCCAAACGCCTTCGACATTGGTCGCCAGCCGCTCGTCAACTTCGACGATGCCGCGCTCGTCAATTTTTACGCCGATGCTTTCCAATCCTAAATCATCGGTGTTCGGCTTGCGCCCGACGGCAATGAACAGATGCGAAGCCTCAATTTTTTTTGAGCGGCTTTTGCCGTCAATCGTCACGATAATTCCATCAGATTTCTTCTCAACGCGGGAGACTTTGGCGTTCAAATGAAATTTAATATCTTCGCCTTCCAAAATTCTTTGCAGTTCTTCGGAAACGTCTTCGTCCTCGCGGCTCGCAATCTGCGCCCCGTTTTCGATGACCGTCACGCGGCTGCCCATTCGACGGTAAAATTGGCACATCTCCAAGCCGATATAGCTGCCGCCGACGATCACCAAATGCGCGGGCAATTCTTGGTGTTTCAGCCAATTTCCGGCATCAATGTATTTTATTTGGTCGAGACCTTCGATTTTCGGAATCACGCTGCGCGTTCCGGTGTTGAGGACGATTTCCTTCGTCGTCAAAATGTTTTCACCGACTTGAATCTGAAATAAATCAGCTTCATTTTTGCCGATAATCTTCGCCTGCCCGCGAACCAATTTCGGATTGCCGGTCGTCTTCAAATCCTTTTCAAGTCCGGTGCGCGATTCGAGCGCGATGCTGCTCGCGCGTTCGAGAACCGCCGGAAAATCAACTTCAATTTGCGGGATTTTTAAGCCGAATTCGCCTGCCCGCCTTGCCAGATGCGCGACTCGCGCCGACGCGATAACGGCTTTCGTCGGCGTGCAGCCGAAATTGACGCAGCTTCCACCGAGATTTTCACGTTCTATCAAAACAACTCGCTTTTTTACTCCGGCGAGCACGTGCGCCAGCGGAATTCCGGCTTGCCCGCCGCCGATAATAATTGCGTCGTATTCAGATTTTTTCATAAAAGTTTCTGCCAATTATTTTTAATCTTTTACTGCTGATGCGCCGATGCCGATGGCAATCGCGTCTTCGACCGCGCCGATGACCGAACTGTGAACGCCGGTTTCTCTGGCAATCGCACGACGGATATTTTGACCGGCATAAGCCGCCGCCGCCGCCGCCGCCGCGCCGGCTGCAATGCCGACTGGAACGGATTTTTTGCGCTGTGAACAGATGACACCGCCGCCGATTGCGCCGGATGCGATTCGCGCCGCCAAGCCCACAGGTTCGGTGCGGTTCGGAGTCATCGGCAATTTGTCGCCGACCAATTCGCCGACGGCGAGCAACCCGAAAATCGCCGCCGCGCCGCCGGACGCGAAAATACCGCCGTCCGAAGCGTCTTTTCGACGCTGTAACGCGGCGTAGCTTAAAAGTGCCGCCGGCATCATCGCCCGCAGTCCGGCGACTGCGCCGATGGAAATTACTTTGACCAGTGTTTTGGAATCGGAAGATGATTTTGCTCGGTTCATTCGCATATTTTACCACACTCGATTCGGTGGTCTATCCGAACCCCGGATTTCTTATAGAACCTGTTTGCAGTTTAGTGGGAAATCGTTTTTACCGGGATAATGGCGTATACAACTGATTTAACCATGCCGCAGTTCGAGCGGTTAGAATCGC
>JAYVKL010000026.1:0-7271 GCA_043768465.1 Pyrinomonadaceae bacterium | reverse complement strand
TTCGGGTGGCTCTCGAAACAACGGCGATTATCAAAAGATTACGAAGCATTAGGCGAAACCTCGGAAGCGATGATTTATGCCGCGATGATACGCTTAATGGTAGCTAGACTGGACTCTTGAATGACTTTTCAGACACGCTCTGAGAACTCTGATTGAAAGCAAGAGTAAGAAGAAACAAAAGCGCGGATTTCTTAAATCAGATCGGCGTTGATTCGCCGACTCCGCGAAATCCGTGTCTTATACCAATCAGGTTGATTAGTGCGTATGGTCAGAACCGCCGGCGGTCGCGGGCGGTTCAACGCCGCACGGGAAACCCACCCGCTACCGCAGGCGTTTCTGATTATGAGCAACGATACGCACACTTTGTTTTGAATTGGTATTATTTCCCAATTTTCAAATCACCGGAGAACTTTCGGCAAAAAAAACGTGAATGTTCACTATCGTACAGTTCGGACGGCAAAATATAATGTGTAATTGAGAAAATGATTTTGCCATTTGTCAGCGAGTGCGGTCGTCACTTAATCGCCGCCGAGATAAAACGTGAGTGTCTCGTGTCCGTCGTTATTCCGGTTCGCAACGAAGCCGATTATTTGCGCTCGGCGTTAGAAGCCTTTGCCAGACAAATTGATCGGCGCAAAAAACCGCTCGACGCGAACCTTTTTGAAATCATAATTTTCGCCAACAATTGCCGTGACGAGTCCGCCGCGATTGCCCGCCGCTGGAAAAAAAATAACGATTCGTTGAACGTCCACGTCATCGAAGCCGATTTGCCGCCGAAACAATCCGATATCGGTTTCGTTCGGCGTTTGCTGATGAACGAAGCTGAACGGCGTTTGCGGCGCAGCAGAAACAAAGGCGGCGTGATAGTGACGACCGACGGCGACACCTGCGTCGCGCCCGATTAGATCGCGGCGAATCTGCGGGAAATCGCAAACGGGGCGGATGCCGTCGGCGGTCGCATTTTAATCAGTCCGGCGGAAATCAGAAAAATGTGCGAAAAAGCGCAGCGGTTTCATCTGCTCGACACCGGCTACCGACTTTCGGCGGCGTAACTCGAAGCGCATCTCGACTACGTTTCGCACGATTATCTGCCGCGTCACCACCAGCATTTTAACGGCAGTTTCGCCGTTACGACCGAGGCGTTCCGGCGGGCGGGTGGCGTTCCCGAAGTCCGTTTTTTAGAAGATGTGGCGTTTTATCATTCGCTTTTGCGGATTGATGCGCGGTTTCGGCACAGCCCGTTGGTGCGCGTTAAAACTTCCGCCCGCCGCACCGGTCGCACCGAATCGGGTTTGTCCACGCAGCTCAACGAATGGACGGTGATGGGCAAAAATTCCGATGATTATTTTGTCGAAGGCGCACAGGCAATTGAACGGCGTGTTTATCTGCGAAATCGTCTGCGCGCTTTGTGGAAAAACCGCGCCGCAACGAATTTCTGTTCCGAATTCGCCGCACTTGCCGAAAAATTATTCGTTTCAAAAAGTTTTCTGCAAACCGAATTTAACGGCTCGCAGACTTTCGGCGGAATGCTCGAAAAAGTCGAACGACACCAGCACCGCGTCGGCGCGTGGACGGAAAATTATCCGCTCGTGACGGTCGAAAAAGCACTTTTCGATTTGCGCCAAATTTTGGAGCGAACGCGGCGCGAAAAAGGCGGTTGGCAGGCGATTTGTTTGACTGAAATCACCGGAAACGACTCCAAATAATTATTTCAGAACTATGTTTTCTATGTCGCTATGTGGTTTAAATTATTTCGGAAGGTTTTCACTGTCGTTTCGCCACAACTTCGCGTTCGGCTGGTCGCTTTCCAAAACGTATCTGCCGATTCCGGTGAGAGTCGCGTCGGGCGCGGCTTGGCGCAGATACATCGTCAAATCGCGGATCACCCGTTCAAAATGATACGGTTTCAGAAGTCCGCGACTGCCGATGCAGCGCGTCGCGGCAAGCATCGCGTCCTGGCAAATCCGCTCAATCGCCGTTCGCATCATTCCCGCGTAACTTAAAACCGCGCCGATTTGCGCCGGATTTTTATCTTTCAAATAGTCGTCGAAAATTCGCGCCGATTTACTTAAAAACAGATTGCCGCTCTCCAGCCCAATCGCCATTTCGCCTAAGCGCATTTGCTGAAAGGCATCGTCGGTGCGGTTTAATTCGCGGAGAAAACTTCGGGTCAAATCGAACAGCAACTCCGCCGCGCCGAGTTGGACGGCGGCGAATCGGATCGCGCCGCCGCTGAAAAACGGCTGGCGATAATAATCGTTCGGCGCGCCGATAATTTCGTTTTCGCTGATTTCAACGCCGGTGAAATCCACTCGAAAGCTGCGCGACGACTGCATTCCGAGCGGTCGCCAGAACGAATCGTCTGTTTTTGTGGCAACTTGGTCGAGCGGCATGACGAACATCTGCCAGCCGCCGTCGGGCGTTTTGCCCGTGACAATCGGGCGATTAACGAAGTCAACGCCGGTCGCAAAAGTTTTCGCGTCTTCCAATCTGAACTTTCCGTCTCCGGCGGGGAAAATTTTCACGCCGTCGCCCGCTTCGGTGTTCCACACGCCGAAAATATGATTTTCGGCGACGGCATCGGACGAGAATTTTTCGATTTGCTTTCCCGTGCCGAATTCAGAGATAAGTTGCGCGGCGTTGAAATGTCCTTCAAAGACGCGCCCGACGACGAGATTGCCGCCGCCGAATGTTTTCAGCAAAGTCAAAAGCTCGACCGTCGTCGCCTCTTCGATGCCGAGTCCGCCGCCGCCGTATTTTTTTGGGAAAACCGCTTTGAGCAATCCGGTTTCGGTTAGATTTTTGAAAGCGTTTGCCGGAAACGAATCGGTGCTGTCGGTCAGCGCGGCTTCGGCTAAAATGTCGGCGGAGAGTTCGTCGGCAGCGGCTAAAAGTTCGGAGATTCGGGTTGTCTCCGAAGCGTATTTTGTTTGAAATGCGGTGGTCATACTTTAGTTTTTAATATTCAAAATGTTAATAGCCGACTCAAAATGTTAATAGCCGACGGCTGAAATCTAAAAATTTCGGAGTTCCGCCTTCAGGCGGTGTTTTCGCTCGCTGAAGGCAGACCGCCTGAAGGCGGAACTCTGAACGGCTGCAAAAGTGGAATCATTCAAATCGGTATTTTATTCGTTTGCCGCCTTTTTCGCCAAATTTGTCTGGCGTTTGATTTCTTCCGCCAGAGGCTCGTAGATTTCACGCTCGCCGGAATCATTCGGATAATCCCATAAACCGTTGTAACAATGACGATTATCATCCCAACCTGGATGATTGACAATCGGATAAAGACAGATTCCCAGCACCGGAACGCCTTTTCCAATCGCAATTCTCACTTGGTCGCAAACGTATCGAAACCATTCGGGACGTGCTTCGTTTTCGATTCCCGTTTCGGCAACGAACAGTGGGATTTCAAAGTGCGCGTAGAATTCCTGTAAAAGCTCATTAAACGGTTTGTAATCTCGATTGCCGCGATGAATGCGCCGTCCGCCCGGATGCCGCCACTGATTCGTGTTGTAAAAATTAACGCCGATGACATCGAGCAGATCTCGATTGCCGCCGAGTTCCGGCTCACGTTTGCCCAAAAGCATATCGAGCGCGTGAAACTGCGCGTCGTGATAGCCTTTGGCGAAACTTATATTTTCGATTTTATCGCCGCGCGGCACGATGTTGACAATCGGATCGGTCTGAATCAAAACGGCGTGTGGAGCGATTTTCCTGACCGTTTCGGCGGCGGCGATGGCGGCTTTTAAAAGCTGTCTTTTCACTTCGTCGCCGCGATGCCGGAAATGCGGAAACCACCAACTGACTTCGCCGACCGCCCACGCGAAAAACGAAATTTCGTTGACCAGACATAAATACGGCTGCTCGATTTTTTCCGCCAGAAGCAGTTTGGTAAATTCTCCGGCAAAAGCCGCGAAGCGTTTGACGAATCCCGCGCTCATCAAATCCAAATCGTCCGGGAAGCCATAGTGAAACAAATCCCAAATCACCTGCAAGCCCGTTTCCCGCGCGGCGCGAATCTGCGAAATCGCGCTGGAGAAATCGTATTGATACGGAGCCTTTTCAATCAGATGCCAGCGGATGCCGTCGCGGGCGACTCGCATTTCGAGGTCAAGCAGCCTTTGATAATCCGGCAAGGCGAATTCGTCGTGGCGCGTCGCGGCGATGACATCAATGCGTTTTTCGTCGCCGCGCCGGTGCGTCGAACATTCAAAGCCGCCCATCAAAAAACTTTGAAAAGTATCGCCGCCGGAAATTGCTTTCGGCTTCGGATCGGCATTGGTTAAATCGGTGTTTGATTTTTGCATAATTAAATCGAGTGCGGAACGACTCGCCAATTCGAGCGGTTGGCATCTTTTCGATAATAGTTTCCTCCTCGCGTTTTCTATAAATTAAGCGAAAGTTTGTGAAAGTTTCGGTCTTCGTTCAAAGTCCACGCTTACGGGTGTTTCCGCCGCGCTTCGCTGGGCGGAGAAAACAAACTGAAGTTTGGGCTCTGAACGAAAAGCCAAACTTTACCAAAATTCCGCTTAACTTACAGTCTATCTAAATCACATTTTTTTAATGTAATCCAGATGACAAATACAGCTTGTGAAATAAGGTATAATGTTTTCAAGTCGTCATTTACGTCCGAAATACCGTGCCGAAATTCAGTTTCGAGATAGATGGCTTTGTGTCGGCAAACGGTTCGGCAAAGGATTTCCGAATGTTATTGAGGATCGTTCGGCGCGTGAAAATTATGGAGAAAGAGATTGAAGAAACAGGAGAATCCGAATCTCAAAGTTATGACCTGGTTTGCCTGTCGCATCTGCGCTGGGATTTCGTTTATCAGCGTCCGCAGCATTTAATGAGCCGTTTTGCGCGGGAGCGGCGCGTGTTTTTCGTCGAAGAGCCGGTTTTGATGGAGGACGCAACGCATTTTTCCATCGGCGAGCGCGAGAGAAATCTGTTCGTCGTCGTGCCGCACTTAAATCGCGCCGAAGCCGAAAGCCGAACCGTCGAAGTTTTGATGGCGGAGACGCTCGATAAATTGTTCGCAGAGTCGGTGGTTGAAGATTTCGTGTTGTGGTATTACACGCCGATGGCTTTGAATTTCAGCCGTCATCTCGAAGCCAACGCGGTCGTTTACGATTGTATGGACGAGCTTTCGATGTTCAAATTCGCGCCGCCCGATTTGATCTCGAACGAAGCCGCGCTGTTCGGACGCGCCGATGTCATTTTCACTGGCGGGCAGAGTTTATACGAAGCCAAACAAAATCAGCACTCGAATGTTCACGCGATGCCTTCGAGTATTGATGCCGCGCATTTTAACCAAGCGCGAAACATCAAGGAATCGCCGCCCGATCAAGCCGCGATTCCGCATCCGCGTTTGGGTTACGTCGGCGTGATTGACGAGCGAGTTGATTTGAATTTAATTGACGAAATCGCCGAAAAGCGTCCCGAATGGCAAATCGTGATGATCGGTCCGGTAGTGAAAATCGGCGATCACGAACTGCCGCGCCGCGCCAATATCCATTATCTGGGAATGAAAAATTACGACGAATTGCCCGGCTATATCGCCGGTTGGTCGGTCGCGCTGATGCCGTTTGCGATTAACGATTCGACAAAATTTATCAGTCCGACGAAAACGCCCGAATATCTCGCCGCCGGAAAGCCGGTTGTCTCGACGGCGATTCGGGATGTCGTCCGTCCATACGGCGAGCGTAATCTGGTCGCCGTCGCCGACACGAGCGACGAATTCGTCGCGGCAGCGGAAAGTTTGATGGAAGAGAACCGCGCCGAAAAATTAGCGGAAGTTGACGAGTTTCTAGCGCAAAATTCGTGGGATAAAACCTGGCGGAAAATGTCGAATTCAATTGACGAAGCCGTCGCCGTCAATCTGACGACGAGAAAATCAGGGGCATAAAAGTTGCAAACGGTAATTTTATTTTAATAGATTATTAACCAAGGGAATAAAATAAATGTTCGATTATTTGATTGTAGGAGCGGGCTTCGCCGGCAGTGTGCTGGCGGAAAGATTGGCAAATGGTTCTGACAAAAAGGTTTTGATTTGCGACAAGCGTTCGCACATCGCCGGTAACGCTTATGATTGCTACGACAACGACGGCGTTTTAATTCATAAATACGGACCGCATATTTTTCATACGAATTCTAAAGATGTGTTCGATTATCTATCGCGTTTCACCGAATGGCGCAGTTATGAACATCGCGTTTTAGCTTCGGTTGACGGAATGCTGGTGCCGATTCCGATTAATCTCGATACGATCAACAAACTTTACGGTTTGAATTTAACGGCGTTTGAAGTTCGGGAATTTCTCGAAAAAGTTCGGGACAAACGCGAAGTTCTCCGCACGTCCGAAGATGTCGTCGTCAATGCCGTCGGCAAGGAATTATACGAAAAGTTTTTCAAGCATTATACGCGCAAACAATGGGGTTTAGACCCTTCGGAACTCGACGCGAGCGTGACGGCGCGAGTTCCGACGCGAACGACGCGCGATGACCGTTATTTTACCGATAGCTTTCAGGCGATGCCGAAACACGGCTACACGCGGATGTTTGAAAAGATGCTCGATCATCCGAACATCAAAGTTATGCTGAACTGCGATTACCGCGAAATCGTCAACGATTTTTCGTTCCGCGATATGATTTACACCGGTCCGATTGACGAATTTTTCGATTATCGTTACGGGAAACTGCCATATCGGTCGCTCGAATTCAAACACGAAACGCACGATAGGGAGCAGTTTCAAACCGCGCCGGTCGTCAATTATCCGAACGAACAGGCGTTCACGCGCATCACGGAATTCAAGTATCTGACCGGGCAGGAACATCGCAAAACCAGCGTCGTTTATGAATACCCGCAGGCCGAAGGCGATCCGTATTATCCGATTCCGCGCACGGAAAACGCCGAGCTTTATAATCGTTACCGGGTTTTAGCCGAAGCGCGTTCGGACGTGCATTTCGTCGGACGCTTGGCGACCTACAAATACTACAATATGGATCAAATCGTCGCGCAGAGTTTGACCGAATACGGTAAAATCGTCGGGATGAAGCGCAAGGAAGCGACTTCGGTGGTCGTGGAAAAACGTCCGGTGTTGAAACCGGTCAGCTACACCAACGGCAACGGATTTCGCGCCAAGGCATCAAACGGTGTCTAATCTCAATTCTTTAGTTAAGCACCCCAACAGAAATAAGTTAGACTTTGTAAATCTAGAGCCCTTATAATTATTGGACTTTGACAGATGAAACACTAATCTAATTTTGTTGAGGTG
>JAYVKL010000025.1:0-4260 GCA_043768465.1 Pyrinomonadaceae bacterium | reverse complement strand
GCGAAACGCCTGCCACCGATTGACCGTCAAAAACTTTTTGCACCGTATTGCGCTTGAAATCTGCATCGTATTTTTTCTTCATTCTCTCATTTTATCAAGGGAGAATTTCTTCTCCACCTTTATTAGACCATCTCAGTCTGTGGAAAAACGGGTTTTATGTGCAAAGCCGAATAGTTCTTTGAACGTTATTGCGGTCAAACCGAATTCGATGGAATTGTAAAAAAAGTCGAAATCCGTCAAAAATTTCGGTGAATGTTTCAAAAGTGCCGGACGGAAGAAAATCGGTTTCTTAAGTTGAGCCATTGACGGCGAGCCTTTGACCGTCTAATTTCCGATGATTTTGTTGACGATCATTTCTAGTTTTCCCACCGCGTTTTCAATGAATTCGGTTCTCGCCGCCAACCATTTTGCGTCCGCCCGTTGATGTTCTCTTTCGACCGACAGGGCGCGGCGCGTTTCTTCGGGAGCCGTGCCGCCGTAGATTTTTCTGATGTTCACGAAGTTTTCCGCCGATAATGCCTGTTCGGTTTCTTCGGCAGAAAGCGATAATTCGCTTCCTGAAATCTCATTTGCCGCCGCCTGTAAAATTTCGTGCGTGATTTCACTGTTGGCGGCGAGCGCGTCTTTGACCGATTTGGCGACGATTTTATGGGCGGTGTGAAACGATAAATTTTCACGGCGGACAATCGTGTCGGCTAATTCCGTGACGGTGATGAAATTTTCTCCGGCGCGTTTTCGCAGCGTGTCAACTTTGAAAGTCGCGGTTTTCAAAGTGCTGCCGAGCAGGGAAACGGCGCGAGTCGCATCGCGGACGGCACTGTAAATCAGCGGCTGAATGTCGTCTTCCGAGTCGTTGATGTCGCCGAACGGCGTGTTGTGAACCGCCGTGAACACGCCGAGCGTCTGCCCCAAACCTTTGCTGGCAATGGCGCGGACGTGTTCGAGTGCCACCGGATTGCGCTTCTGCGGCATAATCGAAGAAGTCTGCACGAAACCGTCGGACAGGACAATCACGTCGAATTCCTGCATCGCCATCAGCAAAAATTCCTGCGCGAACTTGCCGACGTTGACGAGCAGTGCCGTCGTCGCTCCTAACAGTTCGGTAAAATAATCAATCGAAGCGATGGAAGCGTAGGAATTAACGGTCGGGGCGGTGAAACCCAAAAGTTCCGCCGTTCGCGTCCGGCTGATCGGAAAGCCGGTCGTCGTAATCGCGCAGGCTCCGAGCGGACAATAATTCATATTCTCGAAAGCACCCTGCAATCTTTTGACATCGCGCCCCAGATTTTCAGCGATTGCCAACAAAAAATGCGCCAGCGTCGAAGGCTGCGCCGGTTGGGTGTGCGTGTAAGCCGGAATTAAAGTTTCGTGATGCCGCGCCGCTAAATCAAGCATCGTTTCGCGCAAATTCATCGTTTCGCGCAGGAGTTTAAGCGTGATAACCCGTAGATGAAGGCGATAAATCGTCACGTCAATATCGTTGCGGCTCCGCGCCGTGTGCAGCTTCCCGGCAACGTCCGCGTCGCAGTTTTTTGTGATTTCCCGTTGAATATAAAAAAATAAATCTTCGCAGGTGCCGTCGTATTCCGCCCGGCGGATTTCGTCTAAATCGAGACTTCGCAAAGCTGTCAGCAGCATTTTCAGTTCATCGCCGGTAATAATTTTCTGTTCGGCGAGCATCACGGCGTGCGCGTAATCAACTTCTAAAAGCGCGTCCAAAAAATATCGCTTGGCATCTTCAAAACAGTCAGACAGCACGTTTTCGGTGTAGGACGGCGCGGGAAATTTTTCTTCGGTCATAACAATTTTAAGAAATCGGATTCGGAATTAGACGCGGATGAACGCGGATTAAGCGGATTTACGCGGATATTTGAAAGCAATTTTATAATTTCTTTCTTTTCACTTCAAAAAATAAAAAGGGAAATTAGGCGCGGTCGAACGCTGATTTAATTTATTATCGCGGATATTTGAAAACAGTTTTATAAATTTCTTGTCGGCGAAAATCCGCGTCTAATTTCTCTTTCATTTCTTAAGGTGGGAATTGGGAAATTATAAAAATGATTTTTAAAATCCGCATAAATCCGTTAAATCCGCGTTCATCCGCGTCTAATCCCTCTTTCATTTCCTCGTTCCCGCTTTCGGCAAACTCAGCATATTGGCGAACAACCGATACGCGCCCGGATTGCCGACGGGCAACTGGCGGAAAAAGGAATACGAGTTATAAATATAATTTCCCCTGCCGATTTTCGCGTAAACCAGACCGCCCGTGACCGGCGGCTCGCCTTCGTCCTGCGTTTCGAGCAGTGCCGTGTAACGCGGGTCGAGCGCGGTCAGCGTGTAGAGATTTCGCTCCTGCACCCAATTATCCCAATCGCCGGCGATGATTTTGTTCGGATAATTAAATATCGGATTCTCCGGGACTAAAATTTTGACCGGCGCGTTTTCGTCCACGACGCGGACGTTTGAAATGCGCTGCGTTCCGTTCGTCACCGAGTCCATTTTCGCCGGAAACGGCGCGAGATTGTTTTGGATGAATTCCGCCTGCTGGTATTGAACGATCAGCGTTCCGCCGTTTTTGACGAAATCGAGCAGTCTGCCGTTATTCGCCACGAAATCAGGGCGCACCTGGGACGCGCGAATGCCGACGACAATCGTGTCGAACTGCGACAAATCGCCGGTCGCCAGGTCTTTTTCTTCGAGCATCGTCAACGGCAAGCCCAACCGCCGAATCGCCGCCGGAACCGCGTCGCCGCTGCCCATTATGTAGCCGACGCGCACCGCCGCGACTTTCAAATCCAGAACCTGCGTCGAAACCGTCGCTTTGGAATAGCGGCGATGCGTTTGAATATGCGGATAAGCGATTTCCTGCATTGAACGGTCGTAAATTTGATTATTGATAACTGCAACTGCCGTCAAATCATACTTATCAATTTTGGTGTTCGCCGGAATTGTGACCTCGAAAACAACCGCTGTTTTTTCATTTTTCTTCTGCAAATCAAAATCAGCCGCCGCCGGATTTGCCGTCCAGCCGGCGGGCAATTCGAGTTTTGCCGAACCCTTTGTCTGACGCGCCGCATTGTTCGTCACCGATACGACGAGCCGCTGTTTCTGCGCTTTGTCGGAAACCGGAACGATCAATAAATTCGTGTCGAGCGCGATGTCAACCAGCGGCACGACGTTCAAATCGCGCCGCAGTTCGCCGCGAATCTGGTCGGCGTAACGATACTGCACCGGCTGCGGCACGACGATTTCAACGCCGCCGATGTCCATCGTAACGGCGGCGGAAACCGGTTGATTTTGAAACGGCGCGTTTTTCACCGCGTCGTCCGCCGTCCAGTCGAATCGGAAATTGCGGCGCGGTTTTTCCAACCAATACGGCTGCGTTAAAGCCGCGCCGACGGGAACCGTCAGCTTGAAATACGCCGCACTCGAAGCAACTTCCGGTCTCGAAAAAAACGAATTTCCCGCCGGTTTCGGCTCAACCGCATTTTCCGCTTTCCAGCCCGTCGGCAAACTCAAAGAAACATTTTTAATCTGCGCCGCGCCGCCGAAAATCTTCACCGAAATGCCGGTCGCGTCCCCGGCGACAATCGTTTCCGTTTCGCTCAGAGCGTCCACGACGACTCCAGCGGCGGTTTGCAGAGCCTTGGAAAATTCCCGCTCCTTTTCGGCGAGCAGAGTTTTGGTATAAGGATTCTGCGTCGAATCTTCGGCTTCCCGCGCCTGTCTCACGCCTTTCGCCAGCGTCGCCACGATCTTCTGCGGCGCGTAAGCATCGTATTCTTTCAAAGCCTTTTCCGCCGTATTCTGCAAATCCGACAGTTTGCCCGGCAGCCCGTTTTCGGTATTGTCGGTTAATTTGGCGATTCCTTTGATTGAAGTGTCAATGCCGTCGAAAATGTCGTTTTCCTTATCGGCAGTTTTGACGGTCGAGTCGAGCAGCCGTTCGCCCGAAGATTGACTGCCGCGCCGTTCGGTCGAACCCATTTCCTGCGATTTATGCTGGCTTCTGCCTTCCGCCGCGATCTCGGCGTAGGAACGCCCGATGAGCGGGTCGAATTCGCCGGTATTCACTGAAATATTCGCCGGTTCACCGTTCGCAGCGGCGGCAAATCCCTGTCCGACATAAAGTTTTTTAGCTTGCCAGGGCAATAATCCCTCGGCGATTTGTTCGGGAAACTGTTTCGGGTCGGCGGCGGCTTTATACGCCAGCGGCGTTAAATAACCGGCGAGTTGATGATGTCCGTGACCGTCCGCCGG
>JAYVKL010000024.1:0-3554 GCA_043768465.1 Pyrinomonadaceae bacterium | reverse complement strand
ATTAAAAAAACAAGGCAAAGACGTTCAAGCGTTAGAAAATGAAATTGATCGGCTCGTTTATCGGCTTTACGATTTGACCGCTGAAGAAATTGCGATTGTCGAAGGTAAATAAACGTAATTATTTAACATTTCGTTTTGCATAAATCTAAATAAGAAAATGAGTAACATTTCTCTGGAAAAGCATTTAGCGGATATTTTTGAAAGCCGTTTGCGCGAATTTTTATCAATTCCTATCTTGGGGCGTTTGGAAAAAGTAAACGGACATTTCAATTTTGAAAACAAAGAATTAGGTTTAGCACTCAAAAAATACACTGAATTCGTTAAGCACGATATTCAGGAAATGACAGACGAAGAAAAAGAGAATTATTTCAGGGATGCAGACAACAACTTGAGACATTATCTAAGTATGTTTTATCAGGATTTATTTACTGATCTTCCATATTTTATTTGGACTTCACATTTGATCTTGAACGAAACTTACTCATCACTCACCTATGAAGCCAAGGAAGAATTACGTCAGGAATGTAATTTAGAAACGCCAAAGAAGCGGAAAGACGCTTGCTTAAACTTTTTCGATAGATTTATTTACGAAAAAGTAGTTGACGGCGGCAGTGAGACGCTTTGGAATAAGTGGAACAGGCTTTATTTTCTTTCGCTTTACGAAAGGTTTTCCGTCCTTATAGAAAATGCCAGAAACGACATAAAAACGATGAAGCAACAAAAGATTGCTGTAATGGATATAAAAAAGGAAGTTCTCGAAAAATACAGTTTGCCGGAACATCTTTGGAATGAGGTTGCAAAACAATCAAATTCAACAGGTAAACTTGCTCGAAGTTGGGCAAGTAAGAAAATGCAGAAAGGTATAAAGAAAGAGCATCTGGAAAAAATGGGTTTCGCCGATAGTCATTTAGTCAAAGTATTAGGAAAAGCCAGAGTAGAAGCGATGAAACATATTCACTGCAAATGTAAAACTTACGAAAACCACAAACTTATTTTTTTTACGTTTGGTATTCCTGACATTCAGCACATTGGTAGGTTGAATAAAGCGGGTTTAGCCGAACTGAAATTTGATTCATTTGTTCAAGACGATAAACATTTCGGTATGGCTTTATACTTCATTGGATAGATATTCAGTTTCAGATCGAACATCTACTAATTTTTAATTATTTCCTCTGCTTTTCTCATGTAATTTTCTTAAAGATGTATGTAATTTAATCCTGTGCAACAGAGTTTGCACAGGATTTTTTTATTTTAGGAGAGATTAGAAAATGGTAGAAAAATTATTAAAGGTTGATGAAGTCAGTGAGTTTTTGGATTTAAAGCCAGCACGTGTGTATGAACTTTGCAGACAGAAAGGCATACCATTTATTTTGATCGGGCAAAGGCAATATCGTTTTAGTGAAACGGCTTTGCTGAATTGGATCGAAAACGGCGGAAATCAGCCGGACGAAAACGATTTATGAACACAACCGAAGTTTTGCAGAGATTGAAAAATGTGCAACGGACTCCGAACGGTTGGGCGGCTCTCTGTCCTTCGCACGATGACAAAAAGCAAAGTCTTTCAATTAAAGAATTCGACGGCAAAATCTTGCTGAAATGTTTTGCCGCTTGCGATATTAACAACGTCGTTTCGGCTCTGGATATTGAATTAAAGGATTTGTTTTGCGAACCGAAAAAAACGATGACAAACAACAGCTTTCAATCGAAGAAGATCACTGCTGTTTATCCATACGCAGATGAAAACGGCAAACTGCTTTATGAAAATGTCCGCTTTGAGCCGAAAGACTTTCGGCAGCGGCGATTTGATGAGAACGGCAAAGAAATTTGGAATCTGAACGGCAACCGGCGTGTTCCGTATCGGTTGCCGGAACTTATCGAAGGCGTGAAACAAGGGGCGGAAATTTGGCTTTGCGAAGGCGAAAAGGACGCGGACAATTTGCGGACGCTTGGATTTGCGGCAACGAGCTTCAAGAATTGGAAAAGCGAATTTAACCAATATCTGAAATCTTCGCACGTCTGCTTAATCCAAGATCACGACCAAGCCGGAATAAAACAGGCAAACGACGCTTGCAAACTGCTTTTTGGCAATGCCGCATCACTCAAGACGCTTGATTTTTTCGCAGACGAACCTTTGCCCGAAAAACACGGCAAAGACTTTTCTGATTGGTTTGAAAGCGAAAAACGAAACGGATTAAGCACGGAAAAAATAGCCGAAAAACTTTGTATCTTGACCGATAATGCAAGCGTCTGGCAGCAAGGCGAAGAAACCGACGCGGAAGATTTTGAAGAAACTGAAACCGCAAACGCGGTGAAAGTCGGCTGCACTTTCGGCGAACTTCAAAGAATCGAATTGCCCGAACGAGTTGAAATTGTTCGCGGTTTAGGACGCGGCGAAAACGGTCAGTTGAACGCTGTTTCACACACCGGAAAATCTACGCTTATCCGCAACCTTGCCTTGAATCTTATTTTAGGCAAACCGTTTGAACCTTTGACGGTAGGCGGCGAGCGTTACCGCGTGGCGATTATTGACAGTGAAGATACGCTAACTTTTCTTCGCTCGGATTTAAATAAAATGCAGGCGGATTTGTCGAACGCGGAAAAGAAATTGATAGAAGAGGATCTATTTCTTATTTGTGAACAGTCATTCGGAAATGAAGATTTGAAACTTAATAAACCGGAACATTTCGAGCGCGTCATAGGTGCGATAAATGATTTTGGCGCGGACTTCGTTTTTATTGATACCGTAACTTCGGCTTTCGATATTCGCAATGAAAATGACAATAGCGAAATTATTAAATATGTGATGAACCCGCTGAAGCGTTTCGCCAGATTAACAAATGCCGGTGTTCTCACTGCTCATCACATCGGCAAAGCCAAACTCGAAAACGGCGAAACCAAAGAAGGCGTTCACAGAGGGCGCGGCGCGTCGGCGTTCGCGGATAAAAGCCGGACTATTTTCAATCTCGATAAGGACGGCGACGACCGAATTATTTTGTCTTGCCCAAAACTCAAAGGCGAAAAGTTTCCCGACACCATTTTCAAATACGACAAAGACCGCAGACTTTTTGAACGACAAGGCGAAACACGCATCGTTTCAAACTACGAAATTCTACTTGACGCTTTCGACGAAGCAAAAGGATATAAACGCAAAGACATTGACGAAATTCTTGAAGGCGAAATGTCAAAGGCGACCATTACACGAAGCTTGAAAACTGCTATCGAGCGCGGCGATCTAACGAAGCTGCGCGGAGTTTATACAAAAAATGCTCAAATGCTCACGCCTTATGGTGATGAGCATTTGAGCATAAATGCAGAAATAAAAGAAATGTGTCCGACGTGCGGGCGCGGACTTGACCGAATGGCAAACGGGCAAATGTTTTGTGAAATTTGCCTTTATACAAAATGACTGTGAACCGCCGAAATTGACAGCGAAAAATTCTAAATCTTTAAGACAGGGAGAAATAAGACAATGAAAGCAGATAAACAAACTATTACTTTACAGCAATCAATGATGCGGGCTTTGATAAAGGAAAAATCACTTGAATTACTCGAAA
>JAYVKL010000023.1:0-29012 GCA_043768465.1 Pyrinomonadaceae bacterium | reverse complement strand
ACCGCAGGCGGTTCTGACAATACGCACTAATCAACTTGAATTGGTATAAATAATCTGTAATCTAGATTTTTTAATGTTCTGAGTTCACGCTTCAGCGTGTCTTTCCGTTGCGTTTCGCTGGCGGAGCAAACTAAAGTTTTCACTCAGAATATGAACGCGAATGCCAAAAAAGTTAGATTACAAGCTACCTATACTGATTCGATTCGGCACGGAGCGCGTAATTTTGAAATCCGCTATAAATTTACTGTTGACATTTGCTTTTATCAACGTAAACCTTGTTTTTACCGTTCATAAAATAACAGCCGCCTTTTGGTCCTTTGATATAAGTTTTCGGTGCGCCCGTTTCAGCCGTCGCGGGTTTGGTTTTGGCGGCGGTTTTTGTTCTGGTCTCCGCTGATTTCGGCTTGACCGTCATCGTTTAAGTTTTCGTCGGCGTTTTTGCCGGTGTCGTCGTCTGGGAATATGCTGCCCCTAACAGACAGCCGACAAACAATAAAATTTTTACGATGTTTTTCATTTTAACTTCTTTTTCGTTTGACTTGGCGAACTGCCTTTCGCCCGCTTTTGATTCAAAATAAGCAGTCGTTCAAAATCGAGTTAAAGTTCGGAGCCTAAGTTTCGGCTGCCTTTGCGCCGCGCTTCGCTCGGCACAAACACGCTGAAGCGCGGACTCCGAACTTGGCTGAATAAATTTTCAGCAACGCCTGATTTTGTCCGATTACCACGACTTTTCACATCTTTCGCCGAATCGCGTGATAGGCGACGAGCAGCACCACGCCGCCGATGACCGCCACGATAATGCTCGGAATGTTCAAGCCCGATTCGACGTGAAAGCCGAGCAGACCAACCAGAAAACCGCCGATCACGCCGCCGACGATGCCGAGCAGAATATCAATTAAAATCCCTTCGCCCGTTTTGTTGACGATTTTGCTGGCGATAAAACCGGCAATCAAACCCGCTAAAATCCACGCTATAAAATGCATAATTTTTCTCCTCTAAACTTCGATGGTCGCCGTTTTCTCCGAAGAGTTTGGGCAGCCGACAATATTGTAAAATCAGGTTACCGCAAAGCGTGTGCCGCGATGAAAGCGCGTCATTAAAAGGCGTTAATGTTTTTCGGCGGCAAATTTTGTGTGGCGGAACGGCGTGGACGCGCTTTTGCCCCACCTCATATTTCAAAGAACCGGCGGCGTGTTGTAGAATCGAAATTTACTTGACAGTGACTTTCAAACGAGGATTTTTATAATGTCGGAATCAGCTAAACGAAACCAAAAAACACGCATCGAAACCGATTCGATGGGCGAAATCGCCGTCGAATCGGACAAGTATTGGGGCGCACAAACCGAACGCAGTCTGCATCATTTCGACATCGGTTTCGATGTGATGCCGCGTGAGATGATTCGCGCTCTCGGAATTTTGAAAAAAGCGGCGGCGATGACCAATCATCAACTCAAACCCGACCGGATGACGCTCGACAAAACCGATTTGATCGTCCGCGCCGCCAACGAAGTGATTGACGGGGAACTCGACGCGCATTTTCCCTTGCGCGTTTGGCAAACCGGCAGCGGAACGCAGACGAATATGAACGCCAACGAAGTCATCTCCAACCGCGCCATCGAAATCGCGGGCGGGACGCTGGGTTCTAAAAAACCGATTCATCCGAATGACGACGTGAATATGTCGCAATCGTCGAACGATACTTTTCCGACGGCGATGTATATTGCCGCTGCCGAAAGATTAAACGCGCTGATTCCGACCGTCGAAGAAGTTTACAGTTCGATCAATGCAAAGGCTTTGGAATTCGCCAATGTCGTCAAAATCGGCAGAACGCATTTGCAGGATGCCACGCCTTTGACGGTCGGGCAGGAATTCGGCGGCTGGGCTTCGCTGATCGAACGCGATGTCGAAAGGCTGAAATTAGTTTTGACCGGACTTTACGATTTGGCAATCGGCGGGACGGCGGTCGGAACGGGTTTGAATTCGCATCCCGATTTTGCGATTCGCGCCGCCGCCAATATCGCCGAATTGACCGGCTTGCCGTTCAAAGCGCATCCGAATAAATTCGCGGCACTGTCGGCGCACGACGAAATCGTGTTCGCGTCCGGCGCACTGAAAACTTTGGCTTGCAGTTTAATGAAAATCGCCAACGATATTCGCTGGCTCGCATCGGGTCCGAGATGCGGCATCGGCGAAATCACGATTCCTGAGAACGAGCCGGGAAGCTCGATTATGCCGGGCAAAGTCAATCCGACTCAAAGCGAGGCGATGACGATGGTCGCCGCGCAGGTTCTTGGCAACGATGCCGCCATCGGTTTCGCCGGTTCACAGGGGAATTTTGAATTGAATGTTTTCAAACCCGTGATGATTCACAACTTTTTGCATTCGGTTCGATTATTAAACGACGCTTCACAAGGTTTCGTCGAATTCTGCATTTCGGGAATCGAACTGAATCGCCCGCAGATTGATAAATATCTGAATGATTCGCTGATGCTGGTGACGGCTTTGAACGAACACGTCGGCTATGACAACGCTTCAAAAATTGCGAAGAACGCGCATCGAAAGGGAAGTTCGTTAAAAGAATCGGCGATTGAATTAAGCTTGCTGACGGGCGAACAATTCGATGAATACGTTAAACCCGAAGCAATGACGCACCCGTGAAAAGTTTCAGCGTTTCTAACGAGCGTGTTTGGAAATTCAAAAAGACCGGCAATTTTACATTTTACATTCGACATTTTTAATTTTTATCCGGTAGAAATTTAGAATGAAGAATGTAAAATGTAAAATTAAGCCGTCCACTTTTCGACCAAGTGAATTTCCAAACACGCTCTCAGAAAAGTTTCTCGCGTTCCAGGCAGAATCCTGCCAAACTTTTGCTCGCCCGCTCGATAGAAGGAAAAGCGGTTATCGAAATTTCAACATTCCAGGAGCTTCGCAGTTGAAAAATCGGCAGGTGTAAAACAGGCAGTTAGCCTGTTTGATCGCCGCGCCGCCGCGCCGGTTGAAGTCAGCAGAACAGGCTGACCGCTTGTTCTACATTCAACTGCCGAACTCCTAACATTTATTTTACGAATTTAGGCTTTCGGATGCGCCCGGTCGTAAACTTCGATCAGTTTTTCCATCGAAACGTGCGTGTAAATCTGCGTCGTTGAAAGGCGGACGTGTCCGAGCAATTCCTGAATATCGCGCAAATCCGCGCCGCTGTCTAAAAGATGCGTCGCAAACGAATGGCGCAAGCTGTGCGGCGAGATGTCGCGGTTGATTTCAACGCAAATCTTGATATATTTATCAACCATTCGCCCGACCGAGCGCGTCGTGATGCGCGTTCCCTGATAATTCAGAAACACGGCTTGCTCGTCGCGTTCGACGGGCGGACAATTATTCAGGAAATCGGCGCGGGCTTCGTTTAGGTAGAACATCAAAGCCTGCAAAGACGGCTCGCCGAAGGGAAGGATGCGCTGTTTTTTGCGTTTTCCCGTCACGCGCACCAATTTCTCGCGGAAATCAATATCTTTCAAATTCAGGCTGGTCAACTCGCCGACGCGCATTCCGGTTGCGTAGAGAAATTCTAAAATGGCGCGGTCGCGTCTGCCCAAATCCGTTTCCAAATCCGGCGTTTCAATAAAGCGGACGGCATCTTCCATCGAAAGATGCGTCGGCAGACTGCGCTCGATTTTCGGCGTGGCGACGAGCTTTGCCGGATTGTTTTCCTGCACACCTTCGCGCACGAGGAACTGAAAAAACGTCCGCAGCGACGCGATTTTTCGGGCAATCGAAGTTTTCTTTTTATTCAAACCGTGCAGATGCGCCATCCATTCCCGAATCGTTAAATGATCTATTTCTTTAACGGGAATCGGCTCGCGTGAACCGTCGGGTTTCGGCGGCGCGAGGTGATCGTGAAACTGCTCCAAATCGCTGGAATAGTTTCGCAGAGTATGTTGGCTGACGTTGCGTTCATAACGCAGATGTTCGAGAAACCGGCGCAGATATTCTTCTAACATAATGGTAAACGGTAAGTGGTAAATAACTGATTTTTGAATTTACCATTTACCACTTACCATTTACCACTTACCGTTTACCGTTTGCTGATGTAATAGCCTTTGCGTGTTCGCACCATCAAATCGTCGCGTCCTTTTATTCTGAGCGAGAGGTTGCAGAATTCGTTGTTTTTCGGAAGTTCCGGCGGGTAATAATTGAGAATATAGGTTTGCGAAAGTTCGGCGGAAATTTGGTTGAATGAACGGTCTATTTCCTTTTCGTCAATCGGCGAAAAAACCGCGCCGCCGGTTTGCCGCGCCAATTCCTGCATTCGCCGTTCCGCCGTCAATTGGCGGATGTTGGCGTTGCCGCCGCGAATGCCGGTGCGTTTGAAATTCTCGAAATCGGTGGTTTTGACGATAAACACCTGGCAGTTCGCCGCCTGGACGACGCGGACGGTTTCATCGAAAGTCGCATCGGAAATCGTGTCGTCGCCGTCGGAAACGATGATGATAACGCGCCGCCCTTCGACGCTTTTCATATAAACGGCGGCTTTGATAACCGCGTCGAGCAGAGCGGTCGCGCCTTCCGGTTTCGGGAAATTTTCGATTGCCCGGATAATCTGCTCGGAATCTTTGGTCAGCGGCTGTTCGAGCCGCGTTCCGGTCGCCACCGAAAACAGCGCGGCTAAATCTTTTTCGGGACGAATAACGCGCCTGAAAAATCTGACGGCGGCTTTTATCTCGAAATCGCGGGCGACATTGACACTCGAACTGTTGTCGAACAGCATTGCCAGACGAACCGGCGTCTCCGAACGGAACAGATCGGCGATTTCCGCCGCTTTGCCGTCAACCGAAAGCTGAAAATCTTCCAACTTCAGATTCGTCACGGCTTTGCCCGTCGAATCTATCACCGAGGCGGGAATCGGCACGAGCGTTGAAGTAATCGAGATTATCTCGTCGCCGTTCTCATCGTTTTTATTCGGCGGAGTCGGAGTCGGCTTGACGGTCGGGAAATTCGTCGGTGTCGTGTAAATTACGCGCGGACGCGGCGGTGTCGGAGTCGGCGCATCCGGCGGCTTGATGCGCCCCGACTGCGCCGAAGCAATAGAAGAAAAGGTAGATAATAGAATTGTGAGTAAAATTTTACGAATCATTTAAACTCATTCGAGATTATTTATTTTCTGCGGCTGAAAAACACGTAAAGGAAAATAAAAGCCCCGACCACCGGAACTGCGATTACCGCTAAAAAGCCAAACAACTCGGCGAAACTTAAATCGCCTGGATGAAAGAATATTAGGATGTTCATTGATGTAATGAGCAAAACTTCCGGCTAAATTCTTCAGTTACGGTTTGACGAATTTCGCCGGTTTCTTTTCCATTTCGCAGGCTTCAATTTCTTTGTTCGCGGCGGCAGCGGCTTTGTTTGTTTCGGCGGGAAGTCCGAGTTTTTCGCGGACGAACTTTTCGGCTTCCGATTCAATCAATTCGCCGTTCACGATAAAGGCTTTTTCGGTTAAGACATCGCCGTTTTTCGGCAGCTTCGACGGTTCCAGAAAGATGTTCCACGGCGAACCCCAGCCGCGTTTGTCGCCGACCGCCTGACGATATTCGTAATGCAGAGTTTTCTGCTTTGCGTCTTTCGTGTCCGATTCATAAACGACGGGAAAAGTGATTTTGTAAAAGTTCAGATTCGTCTGTATCGCCGCCGTCGTATCGTATTCGCCGACCCCAATGATTTCCAAACCGTTCGCCAGATATTTGTCATAAAGTTTCTGCGCGAACGGTGCTTCGTGTTTCCAGTTCGGACACCACGGCGCGAAATAAACGACCAGCACGAGTTTTTTGTTTTTGGCAAAATCGCGCAGATTGATTTTCCGATCATCGCGGACGCTCTTGTAAATCCAGTTTTTGTATTTAACTTCCTTTTCTAAAATCGGAGCCTGTTCGGTCTGCGCGTTCGCCAACAGCGAGCCGATTAGTAAAAATGTTAAAACCAGAAATGTTTTCATAAGTTTGAATTTGACCTGCTGAAAGACTAACTTTTCAGATGCCGAAAAACAAGATTGAGATGCCGCACGGAACGCGGACTTCGATTCGCCAAACGCACCTTAAACCCGCGTTGATCGGTTGAATCGGCACTCGCCAGCGTCTGATTTTCTTTCTCCGTTTCAACTTGCGACTCAGGCTCAATAAACAAGCGGTGAATTTATCAGACGTTGAGAATCGGCGAAAATCGGCGAAAATCGGCAAGCCGCAGACGAAGCTGGCAGGCGCGACCCGCGTTTTTTAGTTCACCGTATATTTCCCCCGAAGTTCGCCGAAAAACGTCAAAGGTTACCTATTGGTCAGTTTGACCGCCGTTCCATATGCTAAAACTTCCGTCGCCGACTGCGAAAATTCGGTCGCGTCGTAACGCATTCCGATAATCGCGTCCGCGCCGATTTCGTGCGCGTGCTGCACCATTCGATTAAAGGCTTCGACTCGCGCCGCTTCGCAGACTTGGGCGAATTCCTCGATATTGCCGCCGACGATTGACTTCAAACCGCCCATAATTCCTTGCGAAATGCTCGGACTCCGCACGACGATGCCGCGCACGACACCCAAATACTGTGAAATTTTACCCATCTCGACTTCATTTCCGGTGGTTACGATCATTTTGTTCTCCTTTTTATCGAATATAAAAACGCTGTTCGGCAAGCCTTTATCAATGGCGACAACCGTTGCGGCAGAGGCGCGGGAAGCGGTTACGGAACGACTATTTCAGGCAGCCTCTTCGGTTATTGACAACTGCCGCCGCCGGCTGAAATAAATGACGGCGTTTAAAGATTCGGTTTTATATTTATTTTCAAGCAGTGCTTTCTCCGGCTCGCCGCAAGTCTAAAGACTACGGCTTTTCAGTAATTTTTACAATTTACTGAATCGCGTGGCAATTTTGTTTTTCCAGACAACTACGCCTCACCGCCGACCGTCTCAAGATTTGCTTCACGAGTTATTAAATGTTGTAATACTTACATTAACGAACATTTCCGCCGGGTAATTTGTCGGCACAATCGTTGCAATTGAAAGAGGCTGTCTTTCGTTAATCGAAAAACTTCAAGGATAAATAAATGAGTCAAACACAACTTCCCGTTTTCTACGAACCGAAAGGCAAGCGTTGGAAACGAATCAGGATCGTCGGCTTTTCAACCGCTCTTATTATCTGCGCTTTTCTCGGCGTATTTTTGTACAGCCTTTTTATCACGCCGTTTATGCCCGATTTCCAAATTCGCGCCAAAACAATCGTGCCGCAGGGAAATGAACCGCCGACCATCGAAACGGGCGCGGCTGACGTTCAGATTCCCGCCAATGTGATTGACAAAAATTCGGCGCGTCCGAAAACCATCGCTTTTTACGTTAATTACGACGACACGAGCTACGCTTCGCTGAAACGAAATATCCAGGCGATTGATTGGCTGTCGCCCGAATGGATTCGTTTGCAGGACGGAAGTGAGCCGCTGGTTTTGGATTTCGACGCGAAGGTTCTGGAGTTGATTCACAAGGAAAAACCCTCAATGCCGATTCTGCCGCTCGTGCAGAATTACAAGGATGAAGTCTGGAATTCGCAGATTCTGGCGCGGGCGGTCGCCACCAAAGAAGCGCGCCAAAAACTGATTGACGCGCTTTCAAAAGTCGTCGAAGAAAATAAGTTCGCCGGTTTGACAATTGATTTGGAAGAAGTCCCGAAGGCATCGCAGGCGAATCTGTTCGAGTTTATGAAGTCGTTGCACACGGCGTTTCACGCTCGCGGCTGGCTGGTCGCGCAAGCCGTTCCGTTTGATAATCCCGACTGGAATTATCAGGCTTACGCCGGATTTTCCGATTATCTGATGCTGATGGCTTACGACGAACACTGGTCAACCGGAACGGCGGGCGCGGTCGCTTCGCAAAACTGGTTCGACAGCCTCTTAGCCAAACGGATGAAGGAACTCGACCCGCAGAAAACCATCGTCTGCATCGGAAACTACGGCTACGACTGGTCGAGCAAGCACAAGGAGGCAAAGGAAGTTTCGTTTCAGGAAGCCGTGCTTGCCGCCCGCGATTCCGAAGCGAATATCGTTTTTGACGCGGCGGCGAAAAACCCGAATTTCAGTTATGACGAAGAAGACGGCTCGCACCACACGGTTTGGTTTCTCGATGCGACGACGGCTTTTAACGAGGTAAAAACTTCGCGTCAATATCAACCGTTCGGCTACGCTCTGTGGCGGCTCGGTTCGGAAGACCCGAGTTTATGGGACGTTTTCGGCGGCGAAAAGACGGCGAATCCGAACGCCGAGAATCTGAAAACGATTCGCTACGGTTACGATATTGATTTTGAAGGCACAGGCGAAATTTTGCAGGTTTCGTCCGAACCGCACGAGGGCAGCCGCGTTCTCGGCTTCGACGCGAGCGGCTCGATTGCCAGCGAAAGTTTTACCGCGATACCTTCGAGTTACGTCATTCAAAGAACCGGCGATCATCCGGGAATGGTCGCCCTGACCTTTGACGACGGACCCGATCCGCAATGGACACCGGAGGTCTTGGACGTTTTGAAACGCGAAAACATCGCCGCCACATTTTTCATCGTCGGCAGTTACGGGCAGGAAAACCCCGGCTTGATCAAACGCATCGTCAGCGACGGCAACGACATCGGCAATCATTCCTTCACGCATCCGAATATGGGCGAGATTCCGACGAGCGTCACGACCGTCGAACTCAACGCCACGCAGCGTTTGATTCAGTCGTTGACGGGACGTTCGACGACGCTTTTCCGCGCCCCGTATTTCGGCGATGCCGAACCGCAAACGCCCGATGAAGTCGAGCCGATCGTTGAAGCCAAACATCTCGGCTACATCACCGTCGGTCTGCATATTGACCCGGACGACTGGGCAACGCCCGGCACCGACGTGATTGCGCGGCGCGTCGTTGACGGCATCACCAATCAATCGAACGACGAAGACATTCGCGGGCAAGTCGTGCTGCTGCACGACGGCGGCGGCGACCGTTCGCAAACCGTCGAAGCACTGCCGAAAATTATCGAAACATTAAAAGCGAAAGGCTATCAATTCGTTACGATTTCGCAGCTTGCCGGAATATCGCAGGAAAAAACGATGCCGTTGATCGCCGAAAATCAGGCGGTCATCACTCGCGCCGACGACGTTACGTTCGGGATGTTCTGGTTTTTCGACAAAACGATGAAATGGCTGTTCTGGCTCGGCATCGTTCTGGGAACGGGCAGATTATTCTTTGTGGCGATGCTGGCAATGCGAACCCGCTGGCTGAAAAAGCGGAAAGATTCGGGCGGAGCGTTCGAGCCGTTCGTTTCGATTATCGTGCCGGCTTTCAACGAAGAAAAGGTCGTGGCGAAAACCATCAAAAGTCTGCTCAAATCCGATTACTCCAATTTTGAAATCCTGGTCGTTGACGACGGTTCGACCGACGCGACGAGCCGCGTCGTTCGTGAAAACTTCGCCGGCGATTCGCGCGTTCAACTTTTCACGCTTCCGAACGGCGGCAAAGCGAACGCTCTGAGTTTCGGGCTGAAGCGGGCGACCGGCGAAATTATCATCGGGCTTGATGCCGACACGGTTTTTATGCCGGAGACGATTGGCGAACTGGCGAGTAAGTTTGCCGACGCGGAAGTCGGCGCGGTCGCGGGCAACGCCAAAGTCGGCAATCGCCTGAATATGATTACCAAATGGCAGGCTCTGGAATATATCACGTCGCAAAATCTCGACCGCCGCGCTTTTGCGTCCTTGAACGCGATCACGGTCGTTCCCGGCGCGGTCGGCGCGTGGCGGCGCGACGCTCTGGAAGAAGCGGGCGGTTTTGAATCGAATACTTTAGCCGAAGATCAGGATTTGACTTTGCGCGTGCGGATGCTCGGCTACAAAATCGCGTATGCCGAAAACGCCGTCGCTTATACCGAAGCACCCGATAGTTTTCGCGGTTTGGCGAAACAGCGTTTTCGCTGGTCGTTCGGGACTCTGCAATGTATGTGGAAACACCGCTCGGCGTTGTTTAATAGAAAATACGGCGCACTGGGCTGGGTGGCGATGCCGAACGTCTGGGTTTTTCAGATTTTGTTTCCGCTCGTCGCGCCTTTAATGGATTTGATGTTCGTCTGGACTTTGATCGGTTATGTTTTGCAAAGGCTCGAACACCCGCACGAATTTCTCGCGTCGCACTTTACGGAGGTCGCATTTTACTACGTTTTCTTTCTCGTCGTTGACGTTTCGGCGGCGGCGGTCGGTTTTACGTTCGAGCGGCACGAAGACTGGAAACTACTGCGGTGGCTGCCCGTTCAGCGTTTCGGCTACCGGCAGGTGATGTATTTCGTGATGTTGAAATCGGTTAAAACCGCCGTCGCCGGCGCGATTGTCGGCTGGAACAGCGTCGAACGCAAAGCGACCGTCACCGAAAACGTCTGAAATTTTGACGCGGCGAAGTTTGTTCAGGCAAAATGCCGGAACTCCGATTCGTCTAATTTTTGAATATGTATAGTTTGGTTTTAACCTCGGAATTGATGCTTTGTGCGAGTGCCACTCTGACGGCTTTGTATTGGCGGACGAAAAATGCCGCGCCGCCGAAATCGCCGCAATTTTTCCCGCAGCATCAGGAAGAACATCTGCTGCGTCTGCAAAAACTTTACGGCTACAACGCGCATTCTTTGGTCGGCATTTCGCCGGACGTTTCAAAGTGGTTCGACTTCAGAACGCAGAGCGGTTTGACGTTTACCGAACACGGAAAAATTCGGCTCGTCGCCGGAGAAATGCTCGGCTCCGACGACAATCTCGAAGCCGCCGTCCGCCGTTTTGTTGACGAAGCGCGGGCGGAGAAAAAACTCGTCGCGTTTCTGCCGACCACCGAAAAGTTCGCCCGCGCCGTCGCGCCGCTCGGATTTGAAGCCGTCAAAATCGGCGCGTCGCCGTATTTCGATTTGCCGACGTGGAATCCGCGCGGCAACAAAGCGAAAAAGATGCGGGCGGGTGTCAATCAAGCGACGCGGGCGGGCGTGGCGGTCGAACAGGCGGCGCAGCGAAATCTTTCTTTTTGCCGGGAAGTGGCGGATTTGTGTGAAAATTGGTCAAACACGCGGCGGGCAGCGGTTAAATTCGGTTGGCTGTTCGAGCTTGCGCCGTTTCAACACGCCGAACGTAAAAAGTTTTTCGCGGCTCGCAACGCTCAGGGCAAACTCGTCGGATTACTCGCGGCGAGTCCGATTCCCGCCCGCGACGGTTGGTATCTCGAGGACGTTCTGCGCGCCGCCGATTCCCCGAACGGCACGACCGATTTGCTGGTTTACGAAGCGTTAAAAACGCTGGCAGGCGAAGGCGCGAAACTCGCCACGCTCGGCACGTCGCCGCTCGCTGGCGACGGCGCGGATTCGTTGGCGGACGACCAACGCCCGTTGAGCAAAAAACTTCTGAATGTTTCCCGCGAGTATTTCGAGCCGATCTATAATTTCAAAGGCTTGCGGCATTTCAAAGGAAAATTCGTGCCGAGTTGGTGGGAAAGCGAATACGTCCTGCTGCCGAAAGGGTTTTTCGTGCCGCCGCAGGTGGCAAATACTTTCGCCCGCGCTGTTTTGCCAAACGGTTTTTGGCAGTTCGTCTTAAGCCAAATTTCGTAAGTTGATTTTTGCTTTTGGCGAGTTCGTTCTTCTGGTTTAATAAAATTTAATCGTGTAACCGAATCTCACGCCGCGTCCTGTTTCGGGGGAAAACTCTTTGATAAATGAAACGTGATTAAAATAAAGTTTATCCGTTAAATTAAATCCGTAAATTGAAAAGACATTGGCGAAACGTCGGCGCGGAATGACGACGTTTCCGGCGATGTTGAAAACCGCGTAGCCCGGTGTCCGTGTTTCTTCCGTAATGAAAACGCGGTTTTGCGCGGCGGCTAAAGTCAATTCGGGGCGCACGGTCAAGTATTTATAATGCGCGTCGAAACCGAGATGCGAGCGGAACGGCGGAATGCGCGGCAGGGGCGAGCCGGATTTCAGGTGAGCGTTGACGTAATCGAGATTGGCGAACAGATCAAGATACTTATGCGCCTTTACTTCCACGCTTTGCTCGGCTCCGAAAAAGCGGCTGTCGCCCTGCGTGTAGAAGGCGAGCGGCAATTGAGTGTCCTCGTCAACCACGTCAGTCAGCCGCAGAAAGACGAAACTTTTGAGGTCATAATAAAAGAAATTCGACTCGGCGCGAAAACGTCCGGCTTGACGGCGCAGGGATAAATCAATGCTGCGGCTGACCTCCGGGCGCAGACGGTTGTCGCCGATCTCAAACGACAGCGAATCGTCGTGCGGACCGTTGTTATATAATTCTTCGAGCGCGGGCGCGCGGTGCGAGTGCGTGAAATTGGCGACGAAAACCGTGTTTTCACCAAACGGAATTTTGACGGCGAACGCGCCGGAAAAGCCGGTCAGGTCGCGCTTCAACAAATTTGTATCGGTCGGGCGGTAACGATTGTTCTCCACACGCGCGCCGAACTGAAAACCGATTCGCCTGAAATTAACTGCTTCTAAACCGAACGCCGCGAACGAATCTTGTTTGACGCGCCCGGCAATTAAAACTTCCGCGCCCTGCGTTCGATAATTTCGGCGGTAACCGTCAATGCCGAAAGTTCCGGTCAAACTTTTATAGCGACGCTGGCTGAATAAACCGCGATACGAATAAACCTGATTGTCAAAAACGATTGCCGGATTTTCAGGCGTTCCCGCGTTTAAGCCTGCCGATTCAAATTCCTTCTGATTCAAATCGCTGTAATCAAAACTGAATTTTACGCCTTCGACGGCTGAATCCAAATCTCGAAAGCCGCCGTTAAATCTGAAATCGCGGCGGTGCAAGGTGATTGAACGCTCTTTTCGCGGCTCTTCGTTCGGGTCAATTGGAATGCCGTAGCGATTTTGGTAGAAATTATAATTAAAACTGCCGTAACCCTTTTCGGCGAAATAACCGCCGCCGCCGTCGCCGCTCGCGTATCGCGTAAATGTATAGTCAACTCTGCCGTAACCGCCGCCCGCCCTGTAATCACTCGAACGCTGTCCGCTGCCGTTTCCCCAGAACATAAAATTTCCGAAGTTCTGTTCGCCGCCGCCGCTGACCGCCGCCTGTTTGCTGTTGCCGCTTCCGAGCAGGGAAAAATAACCGCTCGTGCCCCGGTGCAGCCGGTCGTCGTGGCGGCTTACTGCATTGACGACACCGCCGATGGCGTTTGATCCGTAAAGAATCGTTCCCGGACCTTTGATGACCTCGATGCGGTCGAGCGATAAAACGTCAATCGGTTCGCTGTGGTTTTCAGACTGCGACGCAATCGAGCCGACGCGCAAACCGTCGGTCGTAACCAGCACGCGGTCGCCGTCGAAACCGCGAATCACGGGGCGCGAGCTAGCCGGCGCAGCAGAGCGTTTGTTCACGCCCGGCTCGTCAATTAAAGCGTCGGCAAACCCGCCGTTACTGCGCTCCAAAATCTTGTTGGAACTAACCGTTTCAGTCGGCTGAATCGCGTTCAAAGTTGATTCTTCGCTGCCCGTCGGCGTAACTACCACTTGCGCCCTCACGCCAACCAGACTCATTTGAAAATTTACGCCCGCCGTCGCTCCTGCCACCAGAACCACATTTCTCGCTAAATCAACGAATCCTTCCTGATGAGCCAAAATCGTGTAGCGTCCCGGCGGCAAATTAGTAAGTTCATAGTTGCCGTCGGCATCGGCAGCGACGGTTCGATTAAATTGAATGATTTTAAGCGTCGCCCTGCTCAAAGGTGTGCCGCTGTCGCCGAAAGTAATTTTGCCGCTGATTTTAGCGTTCGACTGAGCAAATGTCGAAATTGCAAGCATCAATAAAAAGGAGGCTGATTGAATCATCCGGCTAAAGTGTTTCATAATTTCAGTTTACAATAATATATTAAGTTATCTGCTGCCAGCTTTCGTCGTCAGAACCTGCAAGTAAAACAGGCAGTCAGCCTGTTTAATCGCCCGCCGCGCCGCTTTATTGAAGTTGGGAGAACAGGCTGACCGCCTGTTTTCCGTTCAACTGCGTAACTCCTGAGTTTATGAGACATTTGTTTGTAATTTCAGCTTACCAAAAGTTGTTAACTGCGCTTACTCGTCAATGATCGGCTCTTGCTTCCGAGTTTTGCGCCTTTCCGCTTTCCATTTTTTCCTCACCACGGCGACATCGAATTTGTCGCGTTTGTGGTCGCGCATATTTTGGATTTCGTGTTGGACTCGTGCCGCGATTAGCCGATAGGCTTCGGTATTGGGAACGCCTTCGGTCATTTCGAGAAGTTCATCGTATTCCAAAAACCGCCCGACTTGTGCGCCGACTTTTGCGCCCAAACTGTCTTTGGCGGGAATCGTCATTCCTTTCGGGAAGGCTTTGTAGGTTCCCCAGATGTAAATTGGTAAAATCCCGACTTTTTCGTTGAGGGCGAGATAGCCGATAATCGGTTTGAATTCGGACATTTCGCCGGTCGTCGTGCGCGTGCCTTCGGGGAAAATCAAAGTGTTGTAGCCTTCCTTTAAGATTTCCGTGACGTGGCGCAGCGATTGGCGCAAACTGCCCGTGCGCTCAATGGGAATGAGCGTCGTGAAGTTGTTCATATAGGCGCGTTTGTATTTCGTGTCGAACCAGTAATCGGCGGCGGCGACGGCGACGGTTTGTTCGGCGACATCTTTGCCCAACGCCTTTTTGACCAAGCCGGTGTCAATGTGCGAAGCGTGATTCGGCGCGACGATGAAATTCGTGTGCTGCGGGACGTTCGCTGCGCCTTCGATTTTGGTTTTCAGAAGATTGTCGTAGATTTTATCCTGCGCGAAATCTATGATTTGATTTCCGACGACGCGGACAATTGACGGGATGAAAATTTCGTCTTCCTTGCGCTCTTCGGTTTTCGGTTCGTCAACCATTTTCTTGCGTTTATCAACGCGCTGAACGGCGGATAAAAGCTCGCGGACGGTTTGAATTTCGTTTAGAGTGTCGGGCGAAATCACTCGTCCGCCCGCGTCTTCGACGGCGGCTTGCAGTTCAACGAACATCAGCGAATCAAAACCTAAATCGGCGAGTTTGTCTTCCATCGCAATCTCGGAAAGCGGGCGATTGGAAACGCTTGCCACGATTTTGCGAACCCACAAAGCCGTGTCGTCGCCTTTCGATTCGGAAACGACTTTCGTTTTATTTTTCGACTTCGCTTCGAGATTTTTAATCATCTCGACGACTTCCGGGCGTTTCACTTTGCGCGTTGCCGTGCGCGGCAGTTCAAACGGCGTTAAATGCAGAGTTTTAATGCGTTTCGGAAACGGCAGACCGCTGGAGATTTCGCGGAAATGATTTTCGACGCGCTTGTTCGTCTCGCTTCTACTCAAGGCGATGTCGTATTCGTAATCCGGCACGACCAACGCGGAAACCTTTTCGCCGCCGTCCTCGTCAGTCAGACCGACCACCGACAACTCTTTGATAAACGGCGACTTGCCGTATAAATCCTCGATTTCGTCCGGGTAGATATTCTTCCCGTTCGAGTCAATAATGACATCTTTCGAGCGTCCGACAATATATAAATTCCCGTCTTCATCCAATTTCCCAAGGTCGCCCGTTTTCAGCCAGCGGTCTTGAAGCACGGCTTCGGTCGCTTCTTCGTTGTTGAAATAACCGAGCATCACATTTTGCCCGCGAGCGAGAACTTCGCCGACACCGTTTTCGTCCGGGCTGTCAATTTTCACTTCCACGCCCGGAAGCGGTTTGCCGACACTGCCGCGAATCAATTTATTTTCCGGGCGCGTGACGGTTAAAACCGGCGCGGATTCGGTCAAGCCGTAGCCTTCCAAAACCGTGAAACCGAGTCCGTGCAAATCCCTCTGCACCTTTTCCGATAACGCCGAACCGCCCGAAATCAGATAGCGCATTCGCCCGCCCATTCCCTGATGAATCGGGAAAAAGATAATCGGACCGAGATTGAAAAACGTGTTATCGCGCAGCCAGGCGTTGAATTCGATGACGTTATCGGCGAGATCGGCGAACCAGTCGCCGCGTTCACGAAGCCGCGTTTTGATGCGCCGGTGCAGCATTTCCCAGAGCGCGGGAACGCCGACCATTCCGGTGACAAGATTGTTTTCGATGGCGCGGGCGAGTTCTTCGCCGTTCAATTCTTCGAGATATGTAATCTGCGTTCCATTGGAAAACGGAGTCAAAAAACCGGCGGAAAACTCAAAAGTGTGGTGCAGCGGCAAAACCGACAAAACGCCGTCGGTGATGTCCATATCCAAAATGGACGAGAGCATCGAAATCATATTGACGAAATTTTTGTGCGACAGCATCACGGCTTTCGGCGTGCCGGTCGTGCCGCTCGTGAAAATTAAACTGGCAACCGAATTCGATAAAACTTTCGGCGGCAAAAGCGCACTGCGCCGCGCTTCTTCAACTTCATCCTGAATCTCGAAAACCGCGTCGAATGTGAAAACATTCAAATCTAAATTCGCCGCTTTCAATCTTTCCGCCAAATCTAAATTTTCATCGAAAAGTTTCGGTGAAATCGCAATTGCCGACGCTTCGCCCGCTTTCGCAAAGGCGATAATTTCATCAACCGAACTCGCCGGATCAATCGGAATCGCCGTCGCGCCCGCTTTCAGAATTCCAAAATACGTCAAACCCCACTCCGGCATATTATTGGCGAACAAAATTACGCGGTCATTGTGTTTGATTCCTTTTTCGGCGAGAAATCCGGCGGCGCGTAAAGTTAATTCTTTGACATCGGCGTAAGTATATTGCTCTTTTTTGCCGTTGCGCTCGATTTTCAGAGCGATGCGCGTCGGAAATCTTTTAACGGAAGTATCGAACAAATCCAGCAGATCATTATAAGTGTAATAGCGTTTTTCAATTTGCTTCAAGTCTTCTTCCAACTGCGGCAAAACCCATTTCCGCATCCCCGGAAAATGCACTTTCAGCCAGTAATCATACCAATCCAACTTTTCGGGATACCACGGCAGCAGATTCGCCTCCGACTCTTCGACGAGCGACATTAACCCGCGCAGATTGTCGGCGCGATAAGTATATTCGTTGTCCACCGTGAACGGCTTGAACATCGCAAAAGCGTCTATCGTCGCCGAAGTCGTCTGTTCGAACGATTCGACCGATTTTTTTAAATCCGAGACGATATTGCCCAAACGCCCGCCCGCCCACGTCGGCGCGGCTTTTTCGAGCAGGCTATTCGCGCTTTTCGCCAGTTTATTAAACATCGGCGCGGAAAATCGCTCGTAAGTTTTTTGCGAAACCGGAGTCGCCTCGACGACCGCCGAAATGTTATTGATCAACTTATTGCCCGTTTCTTTTTCCTTAAAATACTCGCGTTTATAAAGCCCGACCAGCCCGACCATCCGCTTCATATCGTTCGGGTTGACATCGCCGGAACACGCCTGAAAAACGAGCGGCGGTTTATCGTCAACCAGCGCGTTCATCGCCGCACCCAAAATCGCGCCCGCGACCATATCAACCGGAATAATGTCCAAAACCAACTTTTGATTAACGGGGAAAATTGGCTGTCCGCGCAGCGCAATTAAAAGCAGCGGCGCAGTCGTCGTAAAGCCTTCGTTCCAACCGGCAAACGGGTATCGGTTTGCCGATTCGACGACCGACGGGCGCACCAGAATTTTCACGATGTCGTCCTGCTGCGCGATAATCTGCTCGGCGAGCGATTTTGAATAAGTATAGATATTCGTCCATCCCCAGTATTCGGCGCGTTCCGCTCCGAGTTCGGTCGTGCGCTCCCGAATCCACATTTTGCGCTCGCGGAAAATCGCCGATTTCATTTCCGATTCGTCGTCCGGGTCGCGTCCTTCTTCTTCAAAACGACTTCGCGCCTGTTCTCGAAACTTCGCAATCTGCACCGCATCCTCGGCTTCCTGTCTGGCTTGTTCGGACAATCTCGCGCAGTCTTCGACTTCCTTTCTGACATCGAATTTCGTGCCGACGAGTTCTTCCTTTTTGGGGAAATAACCGACGACCGGCTCGTTCTCCCAAACCGTGCCGCTCCGTTTGCCCGCCACAAAACAAGTCGAAACGTGAACCAACGCCGGACGTTTCATCAGCCGCGCCATTTTCAGGATATTATTCGAGCCGACGACGTTCGTTCTTAAAGCCGATTCAAGCGGCGGATTAAAAGTCACATTCCCCGCGCCGTTAATAATCACATCGCAATCCTGCATTATCGCCCGCGCTTGCGTCTCGGACATTCCAAGAAATTCATTCCCGACATCGCCGTTCACCGGCACGACCTTCGCCCGAATAAAATCCTCAAACCCATCGCCGTATTTTTCGCGCAACGGATCAAACGTCGGACTCGTGACGATACTCGCCCAAAACCGATTATTAGATTCTTCCAGATTCCGCGCCCGAACGGTCGCATAAACTCTTCCCACATCGGGAAAATTATGCAGCAGCATTGAAAGCGTCACTTTGCCGACAAAGCCCGTGCCGCCGATAAAAAAGATTTTTTTGCCGTTAAATATTTCAGTTGGAGAAAGTTTCATTTTACAATTTCGTCAAAAGTCATCGCCCACAGGATGCCCAGAATTCTCGTTAAATCTTCTTGCACGTCAAATGAAACCGTTTCGATAAACGCCTTATCGCCGCGCAAAACCAAAAATCGCCAGACATCGCCCGTCGTGACACAGCCGTAAATTTCATCAGTCGGATTGCCCAGCCTTTCATTATAAATTCGCGCACCGATCATTTCGGCGATGCACTGCGAAATGCCTTTTTCAAAATCTTCTTTTTTCGCTTCGACGGCAACGACAATTGGGGCTTCGAGCGCGGATTGATATGGCGAACGCGAAACCAAAAAGTCGCAGAAGCCGCTCAACCCACGCGCCGCATCAACATTTAATTCCCAACCGGAAAATATGCTGATCGTTTCTTTGGATTGTTTTCGCAATTCGGAAAAAACCGGCGCGATAATGTACTCGGAGCGCGCTTTTTCCGTGCCTTGCGCGAGCGCGAAACCGAGATTTTCCGAGAGAACCGTGTTAAGCAGTTCGCTGGCGGGACGCGGTTCGATGCCGGTGAACAAATCCCTTTGGTAAATCTGCTCGACACCGAACTGCCGCTTTAATTCGAGATTTGTAAAATTTGAATATGACATAACTTTTAACCTCAAAATTCTGCAATAAAGAAAAAGCCCGTGTCGCCGATAAAGAAAATCTTTTTACCTTCAAAAATTTGGGTTGGTGATAATTTCGTTTTTACAACTAATCGGTTAATAAACTCGCTTTGTATTGATTCAGTAATTCCGGCGTTACTTCATCCGGCGTAACTAATTTATAGTGTTTTTCAGTCGCTATCTTCACGCCTTCCTCAGTCATCTTAAATTCAAAAAGTGCGATGCTGCCGTCCGCCATAAATTGTGCGCCCATCGGATGTGCCAAAAGTTCGGGAAATTTGCTTGCACACAGTGCGAAGTCCTGCTCGATTTGCACGATATTCAATTTATCGCGTCCGCCTTTCGCCTGCACAGGAAAGACGTGATGAACGCCCCTCTTATCTACGCCGACATAAATTTCATCCGTTTCAACTTGTCCGATTCCAACAATCGAAGTTCTCAGATGATTTTGTAGTGAATAACAAGTTACGCCCGTAAAAATATCTATCAGACGGTTGTAGCGCAGTTTGGCTAACAACGCCTGTTCATCATTGAGCGAGTATTTTGCAACTAATCCGGGCGTGGCATCGGGAATTTTCACTTTGTCGTAATTTGGATTCGGAGCAACATCAAATTCGGCAGCTAAAGCAAAGGCGTAAATGCCGCGTCCGGCTGGTCGAATAATCCAATGTTTTCCTTTTGTCGCTGTTTTCGTAATTGATCCGGGAAGTTGAGTTCGGTAACGGAAACTGTAAATTATGTCGCCTAAATTTTTAGGCAGGTTGATGTTAAGTTCCTTGGCAATAGATTCAAACTCGCTTCTGGTAAATTTAATTTCCTCAGCGTTCTTTTCGTAATGTTGCTCAAAAACCTTTTCGATAATTTGCGAATACCTGTTTTCCGTTTTCGATTTTCCTTCTGACATATCTTTTTCGCTCTCGATTGGATTTGTATTTCTTTGCTGAGATTTGTGTTCAGTTAATCCGCGCCAACGCAAAATTACGCACTCTTCTCTTAATGTTTCTTTTGTCGCGGTTGAAAGCCTTGAACGAAACAACTCAATGTCAATTACTTCATAACCGAGCGAATCGGCGATATTTGCCAGCAATTTGCCGGTGCGAATCGGAATTCTGAAAAACGATGCCTGATCTCCGACAACATAAGCCAATTTTGCTCCGCTCCGCAAAGACGGTCTAAGATTGGCAAGGTGCCGCGTCATTCCGCCAAAATAAAGCTCCACGACACGCGAATAAAGTCTTTCAAAACCGCTCGTTTTCTCTAATTCAATTCGCCGCGCTTCAATTTCGGCGGCGAGTGTTTTTATTTCAGAGTTATTCTTAATCCATTCATCGTCATTATCGCCTTTGTAAATTGTTCGTGTATTGGAACGCAGCAAACCTTTTTTCAAACTCTGCAATTCGCTTCGGTCATTCACAAAACCCAACAACACTGTTTCCAATCGCGTCGTGCGCGTGTAGTCTTTTTCGTTCGGATACGGCGGCGAAGTAATGCACGAATCAATTGATTCCGGTTTAAGAATTTCCTGCGGCGTACGAGAATCGGCGTGAAAGATCTTTGAGTTAATACTGTCAGATGATTGAAGTGATTCTAAATCTTGTGCGATTGCTTTAACTTCATTTAACCAAAGATCAATTACGGGCGAATCATATTTAGGTTTTCCGACTCCGACTTCAGGACCGAAACGCAAATTACTAATTGAAAAAACGAGTGCTTTCGCCAAAGCTAATTTTTCGTGCGCCTGAAAAAATTTATTTTCAGACTCATTAATAGCTTCAATTAAAGCAAGCGTCTTTTGAAGCGGAATAACGCTAATCGAATCCTTCAACAGAAGTTTTGTTTTATCTTCTCCTAAAACAAAACAAGAATCGGCGTTTTTACATTTACTTAATTTTTGCGCGGCGGTAAACGCAATTTTATGCGCGTGTTTCAGCAACTCTCTGGAACTCAAAAACCAACTCGTTTTAACATTTCCCGCGAAATGCAGCATCGGATGCGATTCGATCCCGATTGCTTCAACTCCTTGTTTTTTGCATTCGACAATCGTCGTTCCCGTGCCGCAAAACGGATCTAAAACCCGACTGTTTTCATTCAAGCCGAAACGATGAATATAATCACTAACCAAATGCGGCGGAAACGACAGCACAAAGCGATACCAATCGTGCGCCGCCATATCTTCGACATACATTTTATTGATATATCCGTGTTTTATTGCACCGGCTAATGACATTACTTAAAAATTTTAGAATCAATCCGACACATTACAAAGCCCGATGATCGGCTGATGCAGCATCGTAATCTCCGCGTTTCTGCCCATATAGCTTTTTGCCATCGCAATCGCTTCGGTCAGATTGTCGGCGCGTTCCCAACCGAGCATCGCGGGGACGTGGGCGTTTTCTGCGCCGGCGACGATTACTTTGCCGACGTGCTGGCGACCGTTTTCGCCCCAATACCACATAAAGAAAGCGTGCGCTCCGTGATAGGCGTTGCCGCGCCGATACATTTCGATGTAGGCGGGATTGGTCGCAAATTCGCGTTCGTATTTTTCGCGCAAGTAGAATGCGTCGCGCGATTCGGGCAGCAGGCGGTGGAAAAATTCGATATAGGACGGGTGAAATTTCGGGTCGAATTCGTCGAAACACGGGTGCGTGATAATCATCACGCCGCCTTTTCGCAGCAAAGGTTTGTTGCGATACATATTGAAATGATAGCCGAGAGCCATCACCTGCACGAGAATCGGATTCAAGGCGGAATAGACGTTATACGGCGAGATGTCGGGAATGCCCGAAATCAAAATGTCGCACTGACCTTTAACCGGAATCTCGTATTGCCGGTAATTTAATTCGAGAATTTTTTCGTGGACTTTTTCCGTTTCGCCCGCAAAACAGCCGATTAATTCGTATTGCGCCGGAATCGCGTGAAGCATTTTCCGACGCGCGACACGCGGCATTTTTGAAAACGTGCGTTTCATCACTTCCCATTTCATTCTGTCCGCAAAACTGAATTCGTCTTCGTTGCGCGTCAGAATGTCATAGCCTTCAGGAAACATTTTGTTGTTAATCGCGGTTTCGATGTGAAAGACGTTGCAATGCTCGTCAACCAGTTTGCCGAGTTTGATAACTTTATGATTCAAAACCGACTTCGGCGGGTCCATATAAGAATCCGAATCACGAATCGTCTGCGGGTCGTGATGCTGGCGCAAACTTTCGTAATCGCACAGCCCGACCGCGACCGATTTATGTCCGCCGTCCATCGGCACGAGATTGAGATTCAGATAAATCAAAATATCACTTTCGATGGCGCGTTTATTGACTCGCAGTGGTTCGTCGTGGCGCGTTTCGCCGATTTTTATTAAATTTTCGTCGTCTTCCGCGTCGTGATTGTAATATCGGTCGGGATAAAATTCGTTGAAGATCGTCGAGCCGACCATTCGCTCCATTTCCCACGCCGTCATTTTGCGGTGCAGGCTGTTGGCGATAATCAAATGCACGTCGTCCACGCCGTTCGCCGCGCACAAATCCAGCACGACTTCGAGCATCGTCTGGCGCAAATCCGGCGTTTGCATCGGCGGCAAAGGCAATGAAATATCGTCCATCGCAATCGTCACGCGCATTCCCGGCGTAAGCTGCGCGTAAAGCGGTTTCGCGTCAATCGGATGATTCACCGCATACCGAATCGCCGCCTCTCGATTCGGCAAGCCTTTAATCGGCGGATTCGGATAAATCACGCGAGTGCCGACCGGCAAATCGTTAATAATAAAATCCTCGCCGAACGGCATAATGCGCGGCGCGCTGTCTTTGTCAATGTAAATTATTGATTCGTGTGTTTTTCGTCGTAATTGTAAAGCCATAAAATTTTTATTTGCGTAATCTGCCGGTAACAAAACCGATGAGCAGACAAACGCCGCCTGCCGCGAGCCACATCACCGCGCCGACCGGCTGCCGATTCGTCCGGTATCCGATCAAACCGAAGTATTTAAGCCCGCCAACTAAGATCAAACCAATTCCGATAACGCTGACAACCCAATCGAGCCGGTGTTTTGAAGTTTGTTTTTCGTCCTCATTACTCATCGCAAAATATAATTCAAAAGTATTCGGGAAATGCAAAAATTGATTCGTGTGTTTTTCTGAGTGACTGCAAAGCCATATTTATTTAGCAAAAATGAGTGATTAGTTCGATACGGTTTGTATAATCTGCCTTTCTTCTGCGCCATCTATGACAATTCTTGCTTTTGTAATGGTTTTACCGGCATTTTTAGTCACCGTTTTATCAGTTGTAATACAAAATGAAGTTCCGTAGCTATTAAAGGTTCCATTTTCAGTTTTCATAACCTGATAGCCTGTCAGTTTCATTATTCCGTCTTCATTCTGCCAGTAGGTCATTATGTAAGCGAAATTTCTTTTATCTTTCGAGTTTGTTTTTCGTGCAATGTGATCGGGATTAAACAAACTGTCTCCAATTCCGTACCCTTTCACTAAATAAAATTGGTAGGGCGGCGGACGACTGTCAAGTTGTTCTAACGTCCACACGTCAAGTCTGGGATCAACCGCTCTTAATTTTCCAACCGCTTCAAACATTTCTTCTCTGAATTTTTCCCTTGAGTAGCATTCTTTCATACAAAAAGAAGTGTTCTCATATATTTCATCAAACTGTTCTTCTTTAACCAATTTGTGTAATTTTTCACCTTCAATCGAAGCAAAACCTTTATCAATTTGAAACTTTTCACTTTCAGCTTCCGGTTTGTTCAACGATGAGCAATTTAAAGTAATGAAAGCTAAAACCATCAACACCGAAGCTCGACATAATTTCGTTTTCATCGTTAAAATTTCTCCAAATTCAAAACCTTTCAAGTATTACTGCGTGTTTTTTTTTACAAATCTATGCTTCATTTGTCGAAAACACTAAAAACCAGTTTGCCTTTGTAATCAATCAAACCCAATTTCACGCGGTCGAGCCAGCCCTATCTGCCGAGAACATTGCGCGTGAACCATTCTTCTTTCGCAAAATAAACTTTTGTATAGGTTTCGATGCCCAAAACGAACATCGTTAATTCGTGTCCGTAAGCGGTAAAATCATCGGTCGCCGTGCTGATGCGAATTTCTCCGCCGCTTTCAATATTGAGTCCAAGACGTTCACCGTTTTTGCGTTCAAAAATACAAAAACTCGAACCTGTGTCAATCTTGGCTTTAAACGCCGAACTTTCCGCGCCATCGAAAAGCGCGACCGGAACTGTAATGCCGACGAGCATTGTGTCGTATTTGTAAGTTTCCCCAAATTCGATTGTTTCCATTACCAACCGCCCCAATCGGATTCTTCGACAAGATGTTCCAAATACGGAGTTTCGATTCCCGCTTCTTTTGCCTGACGATGAACTTCGAGCGCGTCCGTGCCGTGCGCGATAAGTTTGTCGCCGTCCAGACAAACCCATTGATTCATATATTTTTCACGATTTTTCAAAACCCAATCCTGCGCTTTGCGAAATCGCTCGAATTGCTCTTTGGCGTTTTCACGCAACTGCGCTTTTTGCGCCGTTCCGCGTTTTTCTTCGTCAAGCCATTCATAAACTTTAGCTTTTTCCCGAATCGGCAAAGTTCTAATCGTTTCAATTACTTCATTAGCCGTATGCTGCATAAAAATCTCCAATTACCACAAACTCATTCACCGTAAGCACTCAAAAACAGTTTGCCTTCGTAATCAACCAGCCCAAGTTTCACGCGGTCGAGTAAATTTCACTTTAAATCCAAAATCGCCCAATCGTGCTGCATCGCCGTTTGTTTCAGGCGAAAATCAGGATTGATCGCCACCGGATGACCGACGATGGAGAGCATCGGCAAATCCGAAATGCTGTCGGAATAGGCGTAGGATTCGCTCAAATTGATGTTGTTTTTCTCGCTGTATTCGCGCATCCATTTCGCTTTGGTCGCCGAAGCCATAATCGGCGGCAGAATTCGCCCCGTCGCGTAGCCGTTAACGAATTCCAATTGATTGGATTTGTATTCGTCAATGCCGAGATGCTTCATCAGGCGGTCAATCGTAAAATCCAACGCGCCCGTGATGACGATTTGCCGCTGCCCGATTTTTTTCGACTGCGCGATCAATTCCGGCGTGCCGTCGAAGATGGCGGGTTTTAAGACTTCTTCAAAAAGCTCTTCGCTGAAAAAGCGCAGACGGTCTTCGGATTCGCCTTTATAGCTTTGGAAAAAGAACTCGTTAAAGACGTTGCGCGAATATAAATCGGTGATGCCGAAGAGCGGCAGTTTGGCGAACGTGCCGACGGTTCGTTTGATGGTGCTGAATAATCCCGGCTGGCGGCGCGAATAAAAGGCGAGCGTATGAACCAGATTGGTGCTGACCAGAGTTCCTTCCAAATCGTAGAATGCCGCCGCTTGTCCGTGTTTTTTCATAGTCGCCGTTTGTGTCGGATGGAAAATTCGCTAGAATTTGTTCTTATTATAAACATTAGAATATACCAAAATTTCAGATTTTCGGTAACTTGAAGATATGTGCAAAAAACGCTTTTACAGTATTATGACAATCGTTTGGCTGACGTTTTGGGCGGCTTCGTGCGTTTCGACCGAGAATGCCGCGCCGCCGAAACCGACTTTGCCGGCGGCGGACGCAATTGCTCGAGCCGACGAGTCAGCCAAAGGTCATAACGACCTGCCAAAACTGCGCGAAGCAGTTAATTTATTGGCGCAGGCGCGAAATCCCGACGTGCGTAATTACGAAGTCGAATGGAAGTACGCCGAATACAACTATTTTCTCGGCAAACTGACGACCGACGAAAAGGAAAGCAAAAAAGCGTTTGAAACGGGCGGTGCGGCGGGACAAATCGCGTCGCGCATCGAACCGAATAAACCCGACGGCTATTTTTGGTATGGCGCAAATCTGGGCGAACAGGCGAAACGCTCGCTGGTCAAAGGCTTGACTTCCGTCGCCAACATTCAGACGGCGATGAATAAAGTCATCGAAATTGATCCGCCGTATCAGGGCGCGAGTGCTTTTGACGCGCTCGCGCAAATTGAACTCGCCACGCGGCTGACCGGCGGGAAATCCGCCAAAGCGGTCGAATATCTCGAAAAGGCAGTCGAAATTGAAAAAGAAAATTCGTATCTCCGGCTGCATCTGGCGCAGGCGTATCTCGCTGAAAACCGCGCTGTCGAAGCTCGCAAACAACTCGATTATCTGTTGAAAATGAAGCCGAATCCCGAATATCTGCCGGAATATGAAGAATGCGTCAAGGAAGCGAAAAAGATTCTGGAAACGAAATTTTAGAGATTGTCAGTGAAATTTGACACGGAATCGTCAGCGGTCAAGAATAAAGCTGCGTGATGTCTTGAAAAGGTCGGAGTGACGGCGGAACAACGTAAAATTGGGCTGTTCCGCCGTCACTCCGAATAAAGTATAAAACTCAGGAATTTTGCCGAAATCGCCAATTTTTACCGTGGTTTATTAACTTTATTCTGCAAAGTAATTTCGATTTTTTCCGTGCCGCGTAAGACGGTTAAGGAATCGCCTTTGACCGTTTCAATAACATCGCCGATTCTAATTCCAGAACGCCCGGCAACGTCTTCCGGCAACGCTTTGACAATTCGTTTGCCGTTTTCCAAAACGGTTTCAACCCCGAAAAACGACAAAATCTGCTCGTCGCTCGCCTGTTTCGGACTTTCAATTTTCGGGGCGTTGGCGACATTGGCATTTAAGTTTATTCCGGCGGGCGTAAAAGTCGCGGTTTTCGTATAGGAATCAACGCGCGAACTGCCGCCCGCATCACTGTCAATGCTCCGTGCCGGAATTTTGCCGCGCTCTTTCGGCTGAACTTTAGCGATTTGAACATTTCTTCGGTTAAACGGTAAATCACCGTTCGGCGACGGAAGCGCGGCAACCGATTTTTTTTCGTCGGATTCGACGAAAGCCGGTTGATTCGATGCGGCTGAATCAACCGGCAAATCCGCCTTGACGTTCGGCAGTTCGTTGATCTTTTGAACGACTGGCGGGGAAATTTGCCGGTCTGAAAAATACGGCGAGTTGAAGATGAACAAACTTAACAGCAACACGACGACGCTCAACGGCAAAACGTAGCGCAGAACCGGCAGAAAGCGCGGCGTTTTGAAATCCGAAGGTGCGGCATTAGCGATTTTGGCTTTAACGTGAAAATCAAAATCCGGCGGCGCGGCAACCCGCTCCAGCCGGTCAATCATCAGCCAAACCCGCGTTTGACGGTCGCTCTTTTGCCGGCAGTCGGCGCAGATTGTCAAGTGCCGCGTCGCCGTTTCGCTCAAAGCGGCGCGGTCTTCAAATTCGATGATAAATTCTCGACAATTCATAAATCTCTTCGTCCGAATCCCTAAAAAAACTTTTGTAATTTACCTCTTAAAAGCCCGCGCGCACGGCTGATGCGCGATTTCGTCGTGCCTAACCCCAGTTCTAAAATCTCGGCGATTTCCTCGTAACTTCTGCCTTCGATGTCGCGCAGAATAATCGGTGCGCGATACTTTTCCGGCAGTGTCGCAATCGCCCGCGCAATCGTTCGGCTCTGCTCGCTTTCGACCAGACTCTGATCCGCCAGAATCTTTCCGTCCGGCGGATTAAAATCCTGCGCCTCTTCGTTGTCAAACTGAAAAAGTCCGGTGAGAGAAACCAGTTTGCGCCGCTTGCGCCGACGGATTTCGCTGATCGCCAGATTCGACGCGATGCGGTAAATATACGTCGAAAAAGCGAAATCCGTGTGGTAGCGTTCAATCGCAAAATACACGCGAACGAAGGTTTCCTGCGCCAAATCCACGGCCTCCTCGTAATCGTTCAAAAAGCGGAAAATGTAATTGGTAATCGGGCTGCGGTAGCGGCGCATAATCTCGCCGAACGCCGCTTCCTCGCCCGCCTTCGTCGCCTCGATCAACTGGTGGTCGGACAAATCTTTAAACGGCACGGGTGATTGCACCTCCGCGCCCGAATTCTCGAATTTGTCCAAAGCCATACATTCATAAAGTCTTGCAAAAAATGTTCGTTAAAACAAAAGTCGTCCGGCGTTTTTTCACACGCCGGACGACTCGAAAAGGTTGCAGAAGTTTATGCGGGTAAATTATTTTTCGGTTAATTTGACGGTTAAAATTATAAAAATCAGCTCATCCGGCTTTGAATTCGTTAAACTTCCGACAACGGTCGGCACGTTCTTCGGCAGACTGAATCTGGTCGTCAAACCAATTTGCCCATAATTTACCGCGCCGCTGTCGCTAATAACTGAAACGCGCTGTCCGAATCTGAAACTTTGCATCTGAAACCTTTCACGCCCGCTTTCGTCCAACAGGCTTTGCAGCCCGTCTAACGTCCATTCAGAAAAAATCGGAAAGTTTTTGTCCTTATTCGTTTCGTAAGCGATGCTTTTTAATTCGATATTTCCGTTGTTGGAAACCCGCTACATAAAAGTCGAAGTCAACCGGTAATTGACAAATGAGAAATCACCTTTTAGTTTCTTAATGACCGTTGCCAGCGGCGGCGGAACGGCTGTTTTTCCGGTCGCTTCATTCGTGGCGACGATGGTTCGCAACACCACCTCAAAACTCGGTTCGGAAGATTTGGGCGGCGGATTCTGAGCGAAAGAAACGCTCGAAAAACAAAAGATGTAAAACGCGGCAATTAAAAAAGTCGGTTTCGGCTGGTTCATAAATTTCTCCTTGTGTTTCAAATAATCGAGGAAAGTAATTTACTCCACACGCCGAACGAAATTAAGAGTCCGTTTAAATTTAAGAGATAGAAATTGAAGAACGAGCATCGGGTTCGCTAAACCTGGTTTTAGACTAATAAAATTCAAGGAGATAGCGAACCAAATGAGTTACGAAACAAATTTAACCGATGCCCGTTGGAAAA